>CAJWZG010000055.1 GCA_913049565.1 uncultured Gammaproteobacteria bacterium | reverse complement strand
CTGCCCCGCCAAGCACGTTGCCGTGACCGCCGATATATTTGGTCAAGCTATTCACAATCAAACTAGCGCCCACTGACTTGGGCTGAAACAAATACGGGGACGTCATGGTGTTATCGACAACATAAACTAACCCCTTTTGCGCGCAAAACTCACCGATTCGCGCTAAGTCAGCAACCTGAGTTCGCGGATTCGCGATGGTTTCAACAAAGACAAGGCGCGTTTTCGGGGTCACGGCACTCATCACTTCATTGACCGAGGTCGCATCCACGAAGCTGACATCAATGCCCATCTTGCCAAACGTATTGAGCAAACTGTTCGTGTTGCCGAAGAGAAACGAGCTTGAGACAACGTGGTCGCCTGCTCGAAGCAGCGAGAAAAAAGTAGTGCCGATAGCCGCCATGCCAGTGCCAAAGCATACTGTGGCAACAGCGTTTTCCATGGTGGTTATTTTGGATTCTAAAGCAGTAACCGTGGGATTGACCTGACGACCGTAGCTATAACCGCTCTTTGCCCCCTGAAACACCGCCGCAAGATCACGCGCGTCTTCATAACCATAGGCCACGTTGGCATGAATTGGCTTATGTAATGATCCGTGCTCAATCGTATCTTGACGATCGTTGTGCACGACTTTGGTCGTAAATCCTTTCACAGAGATGTCCGTCGATTGATCGTTGATCTTACTATACGGATTACCAGCGCGTGACGCTTGCTTCTAGTCCCAAATTGCAGGTTTTAGGCTGAAATTTTCCGAAGAGACGATCTGTTAGCCCACTAGAATATTTTCTGCTGACGCCACCGAGCGCTTCAAATCATTCGAGTTCAAAAGCTCTTGCATCGCCAGTGAGTCCAACGGCTCCGCAAAAAGGTATCCCTGAGCCCGATTACATTCCGGCCGTCGCAGTAAGTTATTTGGGCCAGATGCTCTACGCCTTTCGCAATGACCTTGAGCTTTAAACCCTTAGCCATGGCGATCTTTGCATCAGCCAAGCTCACCCCACGCGAGCATCACTGCCCGTTTGGATATCATGCAGAAAGGTCTGATCCAACTTAAGGACGTCTACGGGGAACTGGCGTAGATACGTTAAAGAGGAATAACCTCATCGGCATCGACTAACATCAAGTAATCGGGGCGTGCGTGTAACAACGTATCGCAAATTTTCAGGACCCCTGGGAACAGCGTGATGAATTCAGACCCCACGACCCTATTGACTAGTCCGGTCAATCGAAAAGAGTCAGTAGACATTTCTCTCACAACACCCACACCACGCTTTGTTTAATCCCGCAAGGAGTAGCCCTGCACAAAAGGCATAGGCCATATTGGAAAAACACGAGACAGCGCTGACAAAGCGAGGGCGTGTCTCAACTGACCTGAACCTACCGCCTCTCGCACCTGATCTTGAGTCATAAACTCCAATTCAATCGCCTCACCAGCGCCCAGTTCTTGGTCTTTGGTCGCGACAACATCTAAAGCCAGCCAGTGATGGCACAGGTGGTTGTGGAAAGCTGGGTTCGGCTCTACGGCTCCTAGATATTGCCAGCTCTCGCTGGTATAGCCGGTTTCTTCCAACAACTCCCGCGCCGCCGCTGTTTTGCTGTCCTCTCCTGCATCCACCATTCCCCCTGGCGTTTCCAACGTGTTGTAGCCGACGCCAAAACGAAACTGTCGAATCATCAATGATCGGCCTTGGGCATCCAGCGCAACCACATTCACCCAGTCGACGGATTCTAAGACAATCCGATCAAAAATTTTGCCGTTTCGAGGGTTGCGCAGAGTATCGATGCGCTTTTCGAACAACATTAAACCCCCATCCTCGTAACGAGAGGATAGGCGCTGCCACGTCAGTTCGTCTTTCACCGGATTGCCATCTTCATCACTCATGGCGCCACATCTTCCGCTCGAAAAGGCTGCATACCTTGCTTGCCAAGGAATGGGCTCCATGGGCGCACGTGCGTCTCAGCCCGAACCTCAGTGAGCGCTTCATCAACCCGGCCATAACTGGCGAGGGTTTCCAGCGAGCGCAGCGTGGGATCGATCATCAACCAGTCTCCGCTCGTTTGCTTGTTTAACGCATGAGCAGGTTCAATCCACTCGCCTGTAATGGTTTCTTGGGTATCTGAAAGTGCAACTTCCCCATCTGGCAGAGCCGCCAGGAAAAAACGTGTGTCGAACCTTCTTGGTACAGACGGCGGCGTTATCCAGTGACTGAAATACACAAGGCGATCACTAGCAATCGTCAAATTTTGAGTTTCCAGCAAGTCATGCCAAGCAAGCCCTCCCTGTAGCAACCTTTGCCGCTGGCTTTGCAACTCAATGCGTTGCTCATCAGCGAAGCCAATGGCTCCTGAGGAATTACGTGCTAGCAGCACACCGCACTCTTCAAAGCATTCTCTTGCCACAGCGACCCAGTACCGAAGACCACCCTCGTCAATGCCGAGCCGTGCGCTTGCTTCGCTATCTGCCATATCAGGGCACAACGCAGGCTGCCAATCTGCCTCCTCAACCTTGCCTCCAGGGAAAACATGGAGGTCAGGAAAGTCGCCCTTTCCGGGTCTCTTCATCATGTAAACCTCGATGCCAGAACTTGTCGAATCCGGCTTATCTCGCACGATCATTACCGTGGCAGCAAGACGAATATTTTCTCTTTGTAACGCTTCCAAACTATTCCTTAATCTACAGCGCCTTACCTTGGGGGGCTGACTTTTCGCTCCAGGGCCGCAAATCCTAATTCAACTAGGATCGCCAACAGGGCGGCTGGTATCGCGCCTTGCAGTATCATATCCGTATCGTTCAACGATAACCCAACCACAATGGGTTCGCCCAAACCGCCTGCCCCGATAAAAGCCGCCAGGGTTGCTGTACCAATGCTAATAACCGCCGCCGTGCGGATGCCTGCAAAAATTGCCGGTGTTGCCAGAGGCAGGCGCAGGTATCTCAATTGTTCCCATGCACTGAGGCCCAACGCTCGGGATACCTTAACCAACGTAGGATCGGTATTGGTCAGGGCGGTAACTGCGTTTCGCACGATCGGCAGCAAGGAATACAGAAACAAAGCGATGATTGCTGGCAGGAAGCCTATCCCGAATATCGGGATCATTAATGCCAATAACGCAAGCGACGGCACGGTCTGCATCAGTCCACAAAAATAGACCACTGTCTCTGCCAACCTCTCGCGCTGATACACCAGCAAGCTGAGGCCCAATCCGACAATAATCGCTGCAGCCAAGGCGGTGCCTGTAAGCTGCAGGTGGCGCACGAAATGGCCCCACAATTCCACTACCCAGTTTTCCTGAATCAGCGATCTCGTTGCCTGCTGAGCAGTTTGCTCAGGCAATGCTAAGCGCTCAGCATTGGCTTTGATAAAGTCAGCTGCAACCCGCTGATAGCTAAGCCCCTCTATCACCACTTTAGCGTTCAAGGCCTGAATTGAGGCTTCGTCCAGCATATTATGCAGGCCGATCAATGCCTTGCGCAGCTCTGGCGATGCACTTTGTTGAACCAAGGTGGCAGCCCGGTACTCGGGGAAAAAACCTCGATCGTCCTTAAGAATTCTTAAACTGTAGCGCTGGAGCTCGCCATCTGTGCTGTAAGCATCGGTGACGTCAATTGCGCCATCGGCAATCGCCTGATAAGCAAGGCCATGTTGTATACCTGTTCCCACCTGATCTAGCTCGTACCAACGTGCAAGACCAGGCCAGCCATCTTCGCGCTGCAGGAATTCGTGGCTGAAAGCTAACGCGAGTTGGTGATCATTTAGATCGCTAATAGTTTTAAGCTCCAGTTCATCAGCCAGCGCGTCGCGCACGACAATGGCATAGGTGTTATTGAATCCATACTCGTCTAGTAGCTCTAAACCATCGTTCACCAACGCTTGATTGATTTGCGATCGATTTGGACTGCCCGGCAAATTCAGTACTGCCTGGCTCAGAGTCCCCGTGTATTCAGGGTACAAATCGATCTCACCGCTTTTTAACGCTTCATAGCAGATTAGCGTTCCGCCAAGACCAAATTGGCGCTGCACCGTGATACCGTTTGCCTCCAAGGCCTGCGCCGCAATCTCCGCCAACAAGTAGCTTTCGCCGAAATTTTTACTCCCCACAACCACAGGTTCACTTTCAGAGGCCGCCAGAATGTGTTCACAGCAAATCATGAGACCAAAAACCATCGCGATTCGCCTCAACATCATGACAGCTGGCTCTCGATCAATTGCTCGGCGTAAGGCGTTTTGGGATTTTCAAGTACCTGCTCTGGCGCTCCGCTTTGCACCACCTCGCCTTGGTCGAGAATCACCATAAAATCTGCCAAGCGTTTCGCTTCACGAAGGTCGTGAGTCACCAGCACTGTTGTCGAGGGATCTGTTCGGCGAACATCTGCAAAACTTTCGTACAATCCAAGCCGGGTTATTGGGTCGACGGCAGAGAAAGGTTCATCTAACAATAACACTGGTGGGCGTAGCATTAAGGCGCGGCAAATACCCAGTCGTTGCTGCTGCCCGCCGGACAATTGGCGCGGCAATCGATCGGCAACATCGAGCGGCAACCCTACTGATGCCAACAAGGACTGAAACCGCTGTTGCATCTCGTCCTTGGACCAGCCTTCAAGTTGGGCAACCAAGGTCACATTGTGCCGAGCCGTTAAATGCGGGAACAAACCAGCTCCTTGTACTGCATATCCGATCCTGCGCCGAAAGGATGCCAACCCCTGTGAGGGTACTTCTTCCCCAAGCACATGGACGGAACCAACACTTGGGCGCTCGAGTCCATTGATCATCTGTAGCAACGTCGTTTTACCGCTGCCGCTGGCGCCAACAATGGCCGAGATCTGATTTTTAGGCAGCATCAGCGATAAATTGCTAAAAATTGAAAGGTTGCCAAAGGATTTAGAAACACCCTGAAAAACAATGGCAGCATCAGTTTCCAGTTCAGTGTCAGACATGGTTTGCAGCGATTCCATACTTTGTTCTCAGCGCTTCCCCATGCTGGCGCAACTGCCGCAAAACCGACAGTTTTTCTTCCGGCAATGTTTGAGTTTGCAGTTCTGCTAGGCGCTGATCAAACCTGTTTAAGTTCAACCAATCTCCATCGCTACCGAGCTTTTCTTTCACGTACTCGCGCCAAGCCTGAGTCTCTTGTGATGCCAGTAGGTCCGGGAAAGAGCGCGCTTTCATACGAGCTGCCAGAGAACCGAGACGCCGATCTCGAAAGTCCATGTCCGGCCAATCTCCCTCAGCAATGGCCTGATACAGGTGATTGGAGCGCGCTTTATCCTCTTCCTGCAAAAATGCCCCGTATAAAGCCGCATCCGGATCTTGCTCAATCTTCATCCCCTCCTGCACGTAGGCACGACGGATTTTTTGCGCTAACGCCGGCTGCTTCAAACGGCGCCATCGCTCCTTAATAACTTTTGTGGACAGCGAAAGTTTTTTCAAATTCTCATCTGTTAGCACTTCAAAGGGCGCGACGAACGGACTGCGGTTTAGTTTAATCTCTCGCAACGGCGCGCGCTCCTCGCCAGCACGAACAAACAGCTTGCTGCGAATCTCGTCTTCCGACCAATCCAACAGGCACTCCACATCTTGGCCTAGATCGGCGACCACGATAGCGTTGGTGTTACTGGGGTGACGAGTAACGGAGATAACGGGTGCGACGTTGTAGCGATCCTTCCCGTACATAGCCGACACATGAGCGCATAGCCGACCGCCCAGTGGCTCAAGCAGTTGCTTCACGTTCTTTTTCTGTCGCATCGAATAGTAATAATCGAAAAGCTTGGGCTGTTTTTCTTTGAGCAATCGCGCTATGCCGATTGTGGCATGCACATCGGACATCGCGTCATGAGCCTGACCGTGTTCAACACCGTTGATCTTACTGAGCTCTTCCAGCCTGTAGACTGCCTGCCCCGCATCGTCTGTGGGCCATTGAATCCCCTCAGGACGCAAGGCGCCTGACGCCCGAACAAGATCAACAAGATCCCAGCGCGTGTTGCCGTTTTTATACTCGCGGGCGTAAGGATCCTGTAAATGCCGGTACAGGGCATAACGAATAAACTCGTCATCAAAGCGCAGGCTGTTATAACCCAGGGCGCAAGTCCCGGGCACGTTGAACTCGAGTAGTATTTTTTGCAGCGCTTCGAACTCGCTAATGCCTTGGTTAGCTAGGATGCCAGGCGTAATACCTGTCACCAACGAGGCGTCGGGGTTGGGCAGCACGTCATCGGGCAAGCGCACGTAAAAAGTCAGTTGTTCACCAATTGGATTCAAGGCCATATCCGTACGCAGGCCAGCAAACTGCACAATGCGATCCCACTTCGGATTTGTGCCTGTGGTTTCCAAGTCATACCAATAGAAAGTGTCTGCCATGTCCGCTACCCTCGCCAGAGATGGCAAAACCATACCTCAATCCGCGCGCGCTGGCCTTGTACATAGGCCCCATTGTTGCGTTGTTCGCGTTTTTGCTGATGCGATACAGCGGCGCTGACGCCGCGGCTGCAATAACTTTGGCTATAACGCTCTGGGTTGTCATTTGGTGGATCTTCGAACCCATACCGATTCCGGCGACGTCATTACTACCCATGGCTCTGCTGCCGCTATTTGGGGTGTTATCGGCAAAAGAACTGGGGGCCGCTTATGGCAATCCCCTGGTGCTATTAATGATGGGTGGCTTTATTTTGGCCACGGCGCTGGAACGCAGCGGTGCCCACAGACGTATTGCCCTCTACATGGTGAGCGCTTTTGGTGGCAACAGCTCTCGGCGATTGGTCTTTGGTTTCATGTGCGCAAGCGCATTTCTCAGTATGTGGATTTCAAATACATCAACCACATTGATGTTGCTGCCCGTTGCCTTAGCTGCAT
Source organism: uncultured Gammaproteobacteria bacterium (assembly GCA_913049565.1). The sequence goes on along the minus strand of CAJWZG010000055.1, from coordinate 5,770 downwards.
TGGAAAAATCCGATGATGCCAAGCTCGCTGGGCCACTTTTGTTGGGCATCGCCTATGCCGCTAGCATAGGCGGTATCGGCACACCCATCGGTACTCCACCGAATATGGTCTTTATGGGGGTGTATACAGAGGTTACCGGTGGCTCTATCTCCTTCGGGCAGTGGATGATCTGGGCCATCCCTGTGGTTCTGGTTATGCTGCCGATCGCTGGATTTTGGATAACTCGCGGAGTTTCTAAACAAGGCGGCGTTGCCCTTCCAGCTACCGGCGATTGGACGAGCGCAGAACGCCGAGTTCTCACGGTTTTTTCGCTAGCAGCACTGCTTTGGATTACCCGTAAAGGCCCTTTCGGTGGCTGGAGTGAATGGCTTTCCTTGCCTCATGCGAACGATGCCATGGTCGCGTTCTTGGCCGTGTTGGCACTTTTTGTCATACCGAGCGGCAAAGTCAGTGATACGGGGGAAAAAGAACGCCTCTTGGATTGGGAGACCGCCGAACGTATACCTTGGGGCATGCTGTTGTTGTTTGGCTCCGGTATCACCATAGCCACGGGATTTATCAACTCTGGGTTGAGCACGACTATTGGCCAGTCGTTGGAGCAGTTATCTACGCTGCCATTACTACTGATGATCGCGACGATTTGCTTAGCGGTAACTTTTCTTACCGAGGTGACGAGCAATATGGCCACTACCACTTTGTTGATGCCGATTCTTGCTGCGGCAGCGATAGGAGCGGGCACCGATCCAGCTCTTTTTATGGTTCCAGCTGCCATGAGTGCATCCTGCGCTTTCATGTTACCTGTGGCGACACCACCCAACGTCATCACTTTCGCTACCGGCCGTTTTTCAATCCAAACCATGGTTCGAGAAGGCGTTTTGCTGAACCTTGCGGGCGTGATTGTTATCAGCTGCGCTTGTGTACTGGTGCTCGGCAAACTTTGAGAACTCGGTCAATTTTTCTGACGCCGGAACCCTTGCTGGTGAAAGGGTGCGATGCCAACATGCAACTTTATCGACTAATGAATCGCTCATGCCCGTTCTGAAAGGCCTATTGGCCAGCCTCTCTATCGCCGTCACCACCGTTTGTGTGTGCATCATACTATTCCTGTGGTGGCTGCAGCTGGTTTTTGCTAGCCAGGCTGGCAAAGGTGCGGCACAGCAGAAATTGGATCGCATTATTATCTGGTGGACGCGGTCTAACCGTTGGATGATTCGACGCTTAAACCTCATTACGCCAGAGATTCATTGGCAAGGTCGGGAGCGGCTATCGCCCTCCAAGTGGTACTTGGTTGTTTGTAACCACCAAACTTGGGCTGACATATTACTGCTTCAATCGTATCTGCTCGAGGATATTCCACCGCTCAAGTTTTTTACTAAATCCCAGCTCATTTGGCTGCCTTTTATCGGTCAAGCTATGGTTGTTTTGGGTTTCCCGTACGTCAAACGCGTGAGTAAAGCGCAGATGAAAAAAAAACCGGAGCTGCGCTACGCGGATAGAGATAATGTCTACAAAGCCTGTGAGAGGTTTAAAAATCACCCGACCAGTATTTTGAACTTTGCCGAGGGCACCCGGTTAACCGAACTCAAACATGCCCAGCAAGGTAGGGCGTTTCAGCACTTACTCAAACCCAAGGCTGGTGGTATCACTTATACCCTCGAGGGCATGGGACCTACGCTTAGCGCACTGGTGGATGTCACGCTGATTTACCCAGAGGGCGTTCCAACGTTTTGGGATTTCTTACAGGGTAAATGTCGGCGAGTGGTTTTTGATGCCCGTGTCGTTAACATTCCCGACTTACCGTCGGGAGAGCAGGGACAGTTGGAGCGCAAGGCTCAAACTTCTCGGTGGGTGCAAGCGCTTTGGGAAGAAAAAGATGCAGCGATCACGCGGCATTTAAAATCAACGGTTACTGACTAGCTGGGGCGTTGGCAGGAGGCTCAGAAACACGTGCTCTCGCCAGCTCACGCTCAAGCGCTACCAAACGCCTATTGGATGCCACGCGGAACGCATCAAACGCCAGAACTGCTTCTGAATTTTCGCTAACTAGAGGGGACAGATCCGCCTCCAGTTTGGCAAGGCTTTGGGTTGCTACATTGGTCTTGTCTACGAGTTGGCGCTGCGAGCGCAGCATTTGCTGTAATTGCAGTTCTAAACTGGTGACTTGATCGATCAACTGTTGTTGTGCCTTGAGCGCTTCTTCGTGCCGCCCCGTAGCCGCTTTCAAATCCCGGTTACTGGCAAGGATACCGTTGAGCGTGCTGCCAATCGAGCTAATCGCCGTTTGGTTCTCTTTAATCCAATCTCTGTTGCGCTCGTTGGCAATAGCCCATAGCTTGCGAATCTCCGATTCCCAAAGATTGATCTGCTCCTTGGTGTCTTGCCCCCCTTGGCTCATCGCATTATCAGTGGCAGACAGCCTTTGCTCGAGCACCAATAGACGGTTGTTCGCGTCATTGAGGCGATCTTGTTCTTCTAACAACATTTGCTGCTGATTGGCGACGAACCAGCCGGCACCGGCAAGGCCGGCAACTAAAATACCCAGCATCACAGAGGTACCCAAGCCACCACCCGATGGCGGGCTGGATGGTCTACGTGCCCCTGCAGAACGATAGCGATCTTTCTCGTCTGTGGACAATACGTCTGTTGTAGGGTCTTCCATGGCTAATGCTCGCTAAGCCAAAACAAAGCCGAATTATAGAAATGATGCGGCGTACTTAACAGCCGTTCGCCAAGAATTTCGCAAAACAACCCTTTTATTCACACGCTTCGCCTGGTTAGCACTCTGATCCAAGACCTCAAGTGTAATCTCCGTTGGTGGTTCTGCTGCGAAGTTATACCCAATTGTGACCTTTCAGAGGCCACTTACGAAAGTGAATCGAAACGTGCCGACCCAGGAGCATCAACTACACCAGTATTAGGAGGCTCGATTATGACAAACAAACCGACAAGACAACCCATCGCAATGGCGGTTGGCACCGTTTTGGTTGCGTCACTTACATCATCAATGACATACGCAGACGTGTCTGATCAAGGTTTTGTAGACTTTGGCGCAACAACTCTGAGCAGTGCCTGTATGCAATTGGCGAAAGCTGATGAAGGCAAGTACGCTGGTGGAGTTGGTGGCGTATAAGCATGGTTGGGCATTTGCGCTGGGATGAACATAGCGGGTAGACACCGAGGCATTGGTGACGACTGTCTAAGCTTGCGCTGCGGTTTCTTGCATGAATTCGCCAACAACCTGCCCAAGCAGGCAGGCTTTTTCAGTGAACCGGTTAGCTAGACGTAATTCAGTATTAAGCCGAGAACAACGGTTAGCGCCAGCCCGCAATGAATAACACCCGGGATCGTGGTAATTGGCCCTTGCTTACCGAAAATCGCATTCGCTTCTAAGGCGGCGATGATCGCGACGCAAATCCACACAGCAGTTCCGTTGGAAACTAAGCTGCCGCTCGCATAATGCGCACTAGAACCCATGAAGTAGAGCATTGGCATTGAAAACAAAGTGTTGGTTCGTGAGGCCAGTGCCGCTTTGGGTGCAGCCGCGGCAGCTTCAGGGTTGGGTTCATTGCCAGCAAGCACGCCTTGGTTTGATTCAACTATGATTTTTTGATTCGGCCAGATGATTAACCAAACATTCAGAAACATTAGCGTTCCCATCAAAGCACCAACCGTAATGTCTGCAGTCAGGCCTGTGTGACGATATCCGAGCAATATCACACCAGTGATGAATGTCGCCATCGCACCCCATCGAAACCACCAAAGCGCTCGCGGGGCGAGTTTTGCAAAAGCGTCAACTCGGGCATTGGCTTCCGCCTCTTTGAAGTACTCTGTCTGCACGAAGTTGAAGTAGTACAGAAGACCAATCCACGTAATGCCGAACAAAACATGCCCAAACCTCGTCAGATAATCGATAAAAGCCATATCCATAGCGTTCTCTCACCCTTTAATAAAAAGACCCGCAAAGAATAGCTAAACCACAGAGCAGGTACCAGCTCTGACCGAGATGATTACCCTGACTAGGGCAACCCAATGCCAGCGCTGCCGTAGTTGACCCAAATTTCAGGCAAAAAAAACCCGCGGATAAAGTATCCACGGGTTTTCTCGTCGTGGGACGTCCTACATCATGCCGCCCATATCTGGCATTCCGCCAGGCATGCCGCCAGCAGGTGCATCGTCTGCAGGCATCTCACTAACCATGGCTTCGGTAGTGATCATTAGACCCGCAACACTAGATGCTGCTTGCAGCGCAGTACGCGTTACCTTTGCTGGGTCTAGGATACCCATGGCTAGCATGTCACCATATTCGCCGGTTGCCGCGTTATAGCCGTCATTGCCGCTCAGCGCTGCAACCTTGTCGAGAACAACTGCGCCTTCAACACCGGCATTAGTTGCGATCTGACGCAAAGGCGCGCTCATGGCGCGAACCGCTAAGGCGATGCCGACATTCTGGTCTTCGTTATCTCCAACCGTCGCTTCCGCTGCCGCGATTGCCCGAACCAGAGTTACGCCACCCCCTGGAACCACACCTTCTTCAACCGCTGCTCGGGTTGAGTGCAGTGCGTCTTCAACGCGAGCCTTCTTCTCTTTCATTTCGACTTCGGTTGGCGCGCCAACTTTAATCACGGCTACACCGCCAGCCAGCTTGGCCAAACGCTCTTGCAGCTTTTCGCGATCGTAGTCTGAGGATGTATCTTCGATTTCCTGACGGATCTGCCTGATACGCCCCTCAATATCCCCTTTCTCACCCGCACCGTCGACGATGGTGGTATTTTCCTTAGTAGAGGAAACGCGTTTAGCCGTGCCTAGATCTTCGAGTGTTGCGCCTTCAAGTGTGAGACCAACCTCTTCGGAGATGACCGTAGCGCCCGTTAAGATCGCTATATCTTGCAGCATTGCCTTCCGTCGATCACCGAATCCCGGTGCCTTCGCCGCCGCCACTTTTACGATTCCGCGCATGTTGTTGACAACTAAAGTTGCCAGCGCTTCGCCTTCAATATCCTCCGCAATAACAACCAGCGGACGACCAGCTTTGGCAACGTTCTCAAGCACAGGTAGCAGGTCGCGAATGTTTGAAATCTTCTTGTCGCACAGCAAGATGAATGGATCATCGTGCTCAGCGGCCATGGAGTCTTGGTTGTTGATGAAGTAAGGAGAAAGGTACCCGCGGTCGAACTGCATGCCTTCTACAACGTCCAGTTCGTTTTCAAGACCCGAGCCTTCCTCGACAGTAATGACGCCTTCCTTACCGACTTTTTCCATAGCCTCTGCAATGATCTCGCCAACTGCGGTATCGCTATTGGCTGAAATTGTGCCCACCTGGGCTATCGCCTTGGAATCTTCGCACGGAGTTGCTAGGCCTTGAATATGCTCAACGGCTGAAGCAACGGCCTTGTCGATACCGCGCTTGAGGTCCATCGGGTTCATACCTGCAGCGACAGACTTCAAGCCTTCTTGGAGAATTGCCTGAGCCAACACTGTTGCCGTTGTCGTGCCGTCTCCGGCTTCGTCTGAAGTCTGGCTCGCAACGGTCTTCACCATTTGCGCGCCCATGTTTTGGAACTTATCTTTCAGTTCAATTTCTTTCGCTACTGAAACACCGTCCTTGGTCACCGTTGGTGAGCCAAAGGCTTTATCCAGTACCACGTTTCGACCCTTCGGGCCCAACGTTACTTTGACCGCATTGGCCAGGACATTGACGCCTTCCAGCATTTCAACGCGGGCGTCATCTCCAAATTTTACGTCTTTAGCGCTCATCGCTTATTTCCTCTTA
>CAJWZG010000054.1 GCA_913049565.1 uncultured Gammaproteobacteria bacterium | reverse complement strand
GGACGAAATAGCCCAGCCATGTTCCACGGAGCCTCTTTCATTATTGCAGTGAGCATCCAGAATGCATCCTCTTCTGCCACAAAGGTCAAAAACAGTCCAACGATGAACCCCATACCCTGACAGTAGCCGACATCAGTATCCCAAAGCGCGTACGCGCGGAGAACATTCCACAAGGAACTCTGACCAATCCCCCGATCACGGTTAAATATCTCATGCCCTGGAAACGTCCGATCTATATCACGTGAAATGCACTCGAAGACTGGTTTTTGTACAGCGTCGATGGCAGCTGCATCAAATTTACTCAAAAGTTCTCCGTACAACGTTGGATTTGTCTTCTTTGGCCGCTAACAACCGTGACTACACGGGTGTTGAACTAGCGACAATTATCCAAAACCAACTGAACACAAAATTCGGTGATGAGCGCTTCTTCGATCTCTCAACTGCGAGCTCACGTACCTTCAAAGTGAACTTTACGACAGGAGGAGCTACGACGGTTGCGGCGATCGACCTTGGCACAACCTTTGATACTGATGCGAAAAAATTGTCGGCCACGACAGAGCAGGTAGTTGCAGCGATACAAACGAAGCTGGATGCCGCGACAAATGCCGGCGGCCTCAGTGCCGACAAGGTAAAGGTGTCTTACGACTACGCAACCAGAGAATTTCTGTTTAAGCCCTCATCGTCCTCGGACACGGTGGCTTTAAGCTCAGACGCAACGAACAACCTATTCAAAACTACGCCAACGCTGGTGAGTGCGGGTCCGACCGGTTCTTATGGACAGACGGTCACGCCAAACGGAGCGCTACAGCGCGTCGAGAATGAGCAGCGGTATGGCATCAAAGTAGAGTATGACGGCGCAAAGCAAACCTTTTCTTTCTCATCGGGTACCACCGGCGATACCTCTCAAGTGGACGTGAACTTCTCGGTCCCAACTTTTGATGCAAACACAGGCGTACCAACCGGAGCGCTTGATGGTGACGGAAACCCAACGTTACAAGCCAACCTCTTAAGCGCATCCTTTATGGGCTTTGAGGTGACGGGTACTGCTGACTCAAAATATTCGGAATTACCCTCTGAAGAAGCTGTCCGTGGCGTGGTTTCTCTGCCGGCTATAAGTCAGGGCTCTTCAATCGCGGTAAACGTCAACAACAACTTCTCGGTAGATGCCTCCAACAACACGTTCGTTGTTTCCGTGGACGATGTTAAAGGCACCCTCGTACTGCCGACGAGCTCGGGTTACACGTTGGACAGCTTTATTGTTGAGCTAGAAAAAGGGATCAATCAATTAGCGTCTACGAACGGAAGCACCGTGTCGGGCGTCAAGGTTGCGTATGACGCATCAACGAATGGCCTGGTTTTCACCTCAGGTACAACAGGCACAGACTCCTTTATCAAGGTCTCTGGATCTGCAACCTGGGGTTTAGCAAACATCGGATCGGGTCGCGGTACTACCACTACTTGGATCAAACCTTCCCAATCAGCTGACACCGTGAACGGTGTATCGGTAAACAAATACATTGACGAATTCGGTGTCGAGACAGCCAGTGCAGACGGCTTCTCCACGTTGCCTGAGTGGTCGCCTATCTTCTTAGATAAGGGTGAATTGACCTTCGATACATCGGGTAACTTGGTGTCACCTACCGGTGGTGCGCAATTGGATACGGTTTTCTTGGCCGGCGGTCGTGGTGCTTTGAACTTAAGCATTGACTACACAGGTACGACACAATTTTCACAAGCGTTTGCAGTAAAAGCCCAATCTCAAGACGGGTCGCCGGAAGGTGACTTGGTTGGGGTCGACATTGGCGACGATGGTCTTGTTGTAGCCAGCTATTCCAACGGTTCTCAGGAGTCACTGGGTAAAATTGTACTAACCACCTTCGCTAGTAATGAGGGTTTGCGGCAAAACGGAGACAGCTCTTACTTGTCATCAGCTAAATCCGGTGCTGCGGCATTCGGTGAGGCGGGAACCGCAGGATTTGGAACCATTCGAGCCGGTGCTCGGGAGCGTTCCAACGTAGACCTAACAACTGAGTTGGTGGGTTTGATTACCGCGCAACGAAACTTCCAGGCAAACGCGAAAGCGATTGAAACATCGTCTGCGTTGACCTCTGCAATTATTAACATCCGAAGCTAGGTAGTCATCAATGGATAAAGGCATATATACCGCTATCGGGTCGATTAACGCCCAGCGCATGCAAGAAACGAATGCCGTGCATGAGCTGGCTAACGTTTCGACTATTGGGTTCAAGAAAGCCTACCAAATGGCCCTGCAAAGTTATCGCGTCGATGGCGATGGTTTTAAAACTCGCTTTCTGGCGACGAACGAAGAGTCTGGCCTGGTTAATTTGACGCCTGGCAGCCGAATTGCGACGGGCAACCCTACTGATATTTATATGAACGGCCAAACAGTACTTGGCGTGCAAAACGGTGAAGGCCAGATTGCTTTTTCTCGACGCGGAGATATTCGCGTTAACCAAAATGGCGAGCTCGCCTTGGTTACGGGTGAACTGGTTATGAACGACGGCGGTGCGGCTATCGTGCCTCCTGCTGATCAGCTACTGACGATATCCGATGAAGGCGTGATTTACGCAGTTGACCCGGACCAAGAGGTAGCAGAGCCACAAGAAGTGGATCGTTTGATGCTGCGCGACGCCAGCGAAACCGATCTGGAAAAAATGGTCGACGGACTATTCAAGGTTGTTGGCCAACCGCCAGGTGATTTTGCAACGGGCCCAGAGCCTGTTTCGATTTCCAGTGGTCAGTTAGAGGGCAGCACGGCTAATGCAATGGAAACGATGGTCGAGATGATGAACGGCGTGCGTTCATTCGAGATGAAAATGAAGCTCGTTAAAGAATTGGGCGATTTGGGTGATTCAAACAACACGCTTATGCGATTGAACTAGAAGAATCCCCAAGCTGCCAGTGCAACTTAGAAATTTAGAAAAACAATACAAAGCGGCCCATGCGGGGCCGAATGTGGAATAAGGACAGACTATGGACGCTTCATTGTGGGTTGCCAAAACCGGATTGAATGCCCAGCAGACTCGAATGAGTGTGATTTCCAACAACCTAGCGAACGTTAATACCAATGGTTTTAAGCGTGATCGCGCGGTATTCGAAGATCTTCTTTATCAGAATATTCGTCAGGCAGGCGGACAAACCGGGGCAGATACTAATGCGCCAACCGGTTTTATGTTGGGTACCGGTACACGAATCGTTGCAACTGAGAAAATGCAGGGTCAAGGCAATATGATTGCCACGGAAAACGCCTTGGATTTAGCGGTTGAAGGCCCCGGTCTTTTCCAGATTTTGCAGCCTGACGGCACATTGGCGTATACCCGAGATGGCAGCTTCAAACTTTCTCAAGACGGCGAGCTTGTTAACAGCGCCGGTTACTTACTGCAGCCACAGATCCTAATTCCTCAGGAAGCAGCGAGCATCTCTGTAGGCACGGACGGTACGGTCAGTGTAGAGCTCGCCAACGGCGGCGGTAATCAGCAGCTTGGACAAATTCAGATTGCTCGATTTATAAACGCCTCGGGGCTGGAAAGTCTGGGTCAAAATCTGTTCCGTGAAACTCAGGCCTCTGGCCCCCCAATTGTCCTAGTCCCCGGTGAACAGGGTGCTGGGCGCATCGCTCAAGGCATGCTGGAGGCTTCAAACGTTAACGTCGTTGAAGAACTGGTCAATATGATCGAAACCCAGCGCGCCTATGAAGTGAATTCCAAGGCCATTTCTGCCGTGGACTCGATGCTTCGCTTCCTGAATAACAACCTGTAGGCCCGATCATGCACAGTTTTAATGTTTTGATTTCAGTGGCGATAGGCTCGGCAGTGATGGCAGGGTGCGTAGCGCCGCAAATTACGCCGATACTTCGTGAAGAAGCCTTTGAGCCGATTACACCAATCATGCCGGAAGAAATTACCTCGGTAACCGGATCAATTTTCGCGGATAGCAATGCGCGTTATCGCTTTGGGTACAAAAAGAATTTTCAGGTGGGCGACATTATTACGGTGGTGCTTACCGAGGCGACTCAGGCTCAGCGCCAGAGCGGTGTTGAAACGACTCGCGAAGGCAGCAATAGCCCGCTTAATGCGATTCAAGGTGCCTTCGCCCTAGATAGTAATCAATTCAAAAGAGCGGCTAAGGTGATTCCGTTTAACGACCTGACCATCGAATCAAAAGGCTCAGGCACGGCAAATCAAGCCGCTTCTTTGACCGGCGCGATTGCGGCAACGGTAATTCAGGTGCTGCCAAATGACAGCCTGCTGATCAAAGGCCAAAAGCGACTAACCCTCAGTGAGGGCAGCGAAACCATTCAGTTGCTGGGCCTAGTCGATCAGCGGGACGTGCAACCGGACAACACCGTGTTGTCATCTCGACTCGCTAACGCGCGAATCTCCTACGAGGGCTCGGGAGACCTTTCGGCTGTCGCCAAGGTTCCTTGGGGAACCAATGTATTCAACAAAGTATGGCCATTCTAATGACGGTAACGAAGCTAAAATTTTGGGTCGTGGCCTTGTCCCTGCTGTTGCAGCCCATACTGCTGAACCAAGCCTCCGCGGATCGAATCAAAGATCTAACCTCGGTAGCGGGTGCTCGTCCTAACCAATTGATTGGTTATGGGTTGGTCGTAGGCCTGCAGGGTACTGGCGATAAAGACAAAATTTCATTCACTGCGCAAAGCTTGAAAAAGGTTTTGGATCGGCTGGGTGTCGATGTCGATGGTCCGATATCTAATTACGATCTCTTTAATCGCGGCGTAGCGAATTTGGCTTATGACAAGACCAAACTCGATAACGTTGCTTCGGTTCTGGTAACCGCTACCCTGCCGGCTTTCGCAAAGCCCGGTCAGGCCGTAGATGTCAATGTCGCCACGATCGGATTAGCAACAAGTTTGCGTGGCGGCAATTTGGTGATGACGGAGCTGCGCGGCGCCAACGGCGAGATCTATGCGCTGGCTCAAGGACCATTGACCACCACTGGCATTGATGTCGATGCCGCAGGAACCGAAATCAATATTGGCGTGCCGACGACAGCAAGAGTGCCGAACGGTGCCCTAGTAGAACGGGCGGTAGAAACACCGTTCGGAGAATCAGAATTTGTGGTGCTGAACGCGCATCAAACAGACTTTACGACGGTGAGTGCGATCTCAGACGCTATTAACGAGAAATTTGGTGTTGGCACAGCTAACGCGTTAGATGCACGCTCTGTCGCAGTGCGTGCACCGCTAGGACTGGCAGAGCGTGTTGGTTTTCTGAGCATGATCGAGAATATTGATGTCATCCCTGGGGAACCCAAAGCCCGAGTGGTGGTGAATTCAAGAACTGGCACGGTTGTTATCAGTCGCACGGTGAAAGTCACTGCTGCAGCGGTAACGCAAGGTAGCTTATCGGTTTCGATCTCCGCGACGAACGAAGTCGTGCAGCCGGAAGCCGGTCTTTTTGGCGCGGCTGGTGAAGCCGTCGAGGTGCAAAACGCCGAAATTGAAGTTGCTGAGGAAGTAAATCCAATGTTCTTGTTCCAGCCCGGTGTGGATCTTCGTGACATTGTCGAAGCAGTCAACGAAGTCGGTGCAAGCCCCTCCTCATTAATCGCTATATTAGAAGCGTTGAAGAGTTCTGGCAGTCTGCGCGCCGAACTCTTGGTGATTTAGTCGACATGTCAGATTCCATCACCCCAGACCCTCGCATGACCAATGCATTAGATTTCGCCGGCATGGCGCAGATGCGTGCGGGCGCCGTTCAAGGCAATGAAAACGTTACTAAGCAAGTTGCCGAGCAGTTCGAGTCGATCTTTATCAACATGATGTTGAAATCGATGCGCGAGGCGACAGATCGATCAGGGTTGCTAGATTCGGAAGCGACAAAGACCTACGAATCTATGTTCGATCAGCAAATATCCACAGAGCTAGCAGCAAACGGTACGTTTGGTCTTGCTCAGGCGCTACAGCATCAACTGAATCAAAATCCTCGGGCAGGTAAGTCAGGCGAGGCCATGACTCTGAATCACTCGAGAGGATTTGAATTGAGACAAGACGAAGGCGGCTATGCGTTAAAGCGTACTTCGCAAGGTTTGTCTTTAGATCGAGGTAAGCGATGACAGACCTCCTCGCTATTGGAAGCTCGTCTGTCCGTAATAGTCAGATGGCGTTGTCGGTTGTCAGCAACAACATCGCCAACGTCGATACCGACGGCTACGTCCGTCAAGATTTAAACCTGCAGCAGGGCTTGCCAACCAAGAACGGACTCTTTTTCCTTGGCAGCGGCGCCATTGCTGACGGAGTACGGCGCGCCTACGACGGCCAAGTGGAATCTTCCCTGCGTATCAGCATCAGTGATATGAATGCACAGACCCCATTGATTGACAACACAGAGCGTCTGATCAATGTCTTTGGTAACAAGAATGCTTCGTTGACGCCGGCGCTTGGTAGCTTTTTTGACAGCTTGCGTGCCATGAGTGTTGATGCGTCATCTGAGGTGCTGCGCAATCAGGTAATTAGCGACGGCCAAACGTTAGCCGCTCGATTTAACGGGCTAGCCACACAGCTAGATGAGTTAGACCTTGAAACAAAGCGTATGGCCGATGACAAGGTTAGCACTCTAAATGCATTGGCAGGTCAGTTAGCAAGTATCAACACCAACCTGCAAAAAGCATCGGATATTGCTAAGCAGCCAGCAAACCTGCTCGACAGCCGAGACCAAGTTCTTAGGGATATGGCGCAAATTACGCGAATCTCTGTGAGCGAAAGCCCTAATGGCACAGCGACCGTCAGCATTGGTAAAAATTCCGGTGGGGCCGTCGTTGTAGACGGTCTCGAATCGATTCCCGTTGGCATTAGCTATATGACAGACACGCCCAGTAGTTCTGTTGTGCAGTTGAACCCCTACGAGAACCCCACCAATCTAAGTGGTTTGATCGGTGGAGAACTGGGCGGCATCTTGGCATTTCGTGACCAAATGTTGGCACCAGCCATGACGAAGCTTGATGACATCGCTTCAAAGTTTATTGATGAAATAAACAACGCTCACGCCAAGGGTATGGATCTGAACGAGAAAGCGGGCAAAGCGCTATTCTCTAGCTCGCCTGACTTTTCTATTGATTACAGTATGGCCAAGAGTGGTGTAACGGCATCGATCAACGTCGCAGAAGAATCGGCAGCGAACCTGCTGCCGCTGACGCTGACTTATGATGCGATCAATACCCGTTGGATAGCCCAAGACACAACATCTGGCGCGCGAGTTGCTTCCACAGGCAGTCCCGCGCAGATTGCGATCAATGGCCTGACAATCACTATGACTGGCGCCGCCAGGTCTGGTGATGTGATTGACCTGGTTGGTACACAGAGACCATCGCGAACAATTGCGATGGCAATCACTGATCCAAAAGCGCTCGCGGCGGGAGATTTGTTCCGCGTATCAAAAGACGTCACTAACACTGGTGAGGCAGATGCCAGTATCAGGCTGCTTGGACAATCAGTGACCAATAGTGTCATTCCTGCTTTGGAAAACGTGCTGGTAAACAATATCAACGCGGACGCAGCTTTAACGGTAAGCCCGAGCTACTCTTTAGCTAAGATGGTGGTGCCAACAGGTACATCGAATCTGCAGTTAACCATGTCGAAAAGCGCGAACAGTGACGCCGAACTTCAGGTGTTTACCCGCGATGGCCGGCATCTCTTTGGAAGCGCACTAACAAACGCGCAAAGAAGCGTTATGTTGAGCGAGCAAAACGGATTTGTGTCAGGCAGTACTTACAGTGATACCTATCTGAACGGTGCCGCGGCGTACAAGAATCAAAACCTCTCTATTGGAGCTCAGGCTCAGTCGGTGATAACGACCAACGATGATGGGTCTAACGTCATCGCGGCAGAGGCAATACTGCGGGGCGCCGCCTTGCCTGCTTTGACAAATACCGGCCAAACCACGATGACGGTGATTGCTGCTGGCGCTCTCAAACTGGATGGTTCATCACTGCCTGCACTTCAACTTGCGGCGGGTGCCAGCTTGACCAGCAGTGCGGTTGTAAGCTGGCTCAACACAGCGATCGGTGCAGCGAATTTGCCTCTAAGCGCATCTGCGGTAAACGAAATCCGCATACCACCGAATCAAATTTCCACCGCCAGCAGTTCGTTAACGATCAACAGCGTAAATATCCACGCATCCACTGCGATTACGAGCATGACAGCGCTGGTGAACGGCATCAACGCTAAGAGTGCATCAACTAAAGTCGAGGCAAAGATCGATTTCGACGGCTCGTTAGTTTTGTCGAACGCTCAGGGCTATGAAAGTCGGACCATTTCGTTAGGAAGCGGTAGCAACGTATTCGCGAACCTGACGGGCGATATTCAAGCAGGTATGCACATAACAGCGACACGGTCTAGCGGTGACACCTCTGATAGAACAGTGGCTTTATCGTTATCGAAAACAGGCACCGCTTCGGATCTTGCGAAACTGGGCTATGCAACAACGCTGCATGTACCCAGCACACTGACAGAGGATCTGGTTGTTTTTACCTCTGGGTCGTTGGGCAACACAGCTGCGTTGAGCGCCAAGTTCGAACAAACACAAGCGGACCCTCTTCAGCTTCGAGCATCATCGCTGAAAGTTACCTTTACCTCGGATAACCAGTATCAGATTCAAGATGTGCAAACTAACACGATCTTGGCAGAGCGTTCATTCGTGGCGGGGCAACCTATCCAATATCAAAATTTACAGGTATCCCTCGACGGTGCCCCAAAGTCAGGCGACGTATTTACCATTGATAACAACAGCAAGGGATTTGGTAGTAACGATAACCTCCTACGCTTGATTGATGTTGAATCGAGCAAAGTGTTGGGGAATAACGACACGTTGCACGAATCCTACCTTGGACTACTTAACCAAGCCGGAAGCACAGCGCGCCAAGCGAGCGTGACTCAAGAAGCTTTGCAGGTTGTATATGACCAGGCAAATGAGGCGCGAGACAAGGTGGCAGGTGTAAACCTGGACGAAGAAGCGGCGAATCTGATTCGTTTTCAGCAGTCCTACCAAGCGTCTGCTCGACTGATTCAGACAGCCAATCAGCTTTTTGATTCAATTTTAAGACTGTAAGAGACGTCTTTATGAAAATTTCCACCACACTGAGTTTCCAGCGGTCGTTGGATTCCATGCAAGATACTCAAGCTCAGGTTGCGAAAACTCGTGAGCAGTTAGCGACGGGTAAGTCGGTTGTTCGTCCAAGTGACAACACCGCTAAAGTCACAACCATCGATAACTTGGATCGAGCCATTGCCAAGGAAGACACTTACCAGAGCCTCATGGGCCAATTGAAAAATCGATACCAACTTGAGGAAACTGTTCTTACGAACGGATCTGATTTGCTTGTACGCATTCGTGAGCTAGCGGTGCAAGGGGCTAATGCCACGCTGTCGGCAAAGGATCGCGAGATCATCGCAGTGGAGGTGCAAGGGTTGCGCGACGAGCTGCTCAACATTGCAAACAGTCGCGACGAAAATGGCAATTCGATTTTTGCCGGTGGTAACTCTGAAGTTACTGCGTTTCAGAAACAAACGGATGGCAGTGTCGTTTATCAGGGCGATGCGCGCCAAACGTTAGTCAGCGTCAGTGACTCCAGACAATTGGGAAAGAACAGGAATGGTCTGGATGTGTTTAGCTCTGCCGATCGTCTGGTGACAGGCAGTCCGGCGACATTCAAGGTGTCAGTAGCAGACTTGTCGCAGTTCAACAGTCAGCAAACGATTTCTGACGGCACGACGAATCTCGTTATCGACCATAGAGGCACCAGTGCGCCAGCGGACGCACAAGATCTGCTGACGGACATTACAGGCCACCCTAGCTATGAGTCGTTTGGGTTCACCGCATCCCTATCTGGCAGTGACTTAGTGTTCACGGCTAAAACAAATGGACCGGTTGTTACCGCAGCCCAGCCAACATTCGGTAGTCAAACTGTCACGGCAGGTGATACTGGTGTGGTGGATACAACGGTTGGCACGAGTTTTTTTCGCGTGCTAGATGATTTTGTAACTGCGCTGGAAAACGACGACAGCGACAATATACAGCGAGCCCTCGGCGAGGTTACGCAAATCCATGATGGCCTTGCTTTGGCTATTGGTAAGGTTGGAAGCCAGATACAGAGCCTTGATACACAAATGGAAATCAATTCAGATTCGCGATTACGACTGCAAAGCATGCTGTCGAATGAAGAGGACTTGGATTATGCGGCCGCGATTACAAGGTTCAATCAGGAAATGACCCGTCTTGAAGCTGCGCAAACTTCTTTTGCTCAAGTCAGCCGACTGAGTTTGTTTGAATATCTTTAATACGGTTAAGCCAAGATTTCCCGAGTAACCGCTTCCTGGGCACCGCCGAGCCGGCTGGGGGATGATGTCGTAGGCTGAAGCATCCCGTCCCAACCTCGTTGCAGATCACAGATCAGCAGACGCACTTCTTGAAGATCTTCCGCTAGTGGCAATTGCATGCTGTGATCTATCGAACGTTCTAGCATGTCGAAGAACTCATCCAAGTGACCGACAAGCTGGGCATCGGGTAGATCTTGAAAGCTGCGATTTAAAAATCGCATCAGGTTCTTGGCGTGTTGCAACGATGTTGCCGCCGCGGAATGGCGCTGATCCCGTGCATTACGCTCAGCAATCACCAGGCTATTAATCAGGGAATCAAACAACCAGTGGATCTCTTGTTGTTTGCTTTCACTGAAAATCGCCAATGACTTTATGTACTGTGCAAAATGTGACACGCGCAACCTAAATTATTTGCTTACACCTATATATCGACGCACTTTTCGAGGTCTTTAGTATTTTGCGTTAGTTATTTAGGCGCAGTGCCTATGCAGGGCAATTCGCATAACCACTGTCTAAGCATTTTTGAGCGAGCTCAGTTGCCTTGGCTTGTACGCTGTTGGAAAGCTGCATTTGGCTGAACGCCAAAACGCTGTCTGCATCCGCGTAGCCATTGATTTTGCTTACCATGCCCCAGATAAAAGCTTTGAGCGGTTCAGTTTTCTCGCCTGGATGGCCCTCTCCGTTTTGCAGCATCAGTGCCGTCATGAACTGGCCCTTGGGGCTACCGAGCTTTGCCGCGTCGATAAAATGCGTTCTGGCACGAGGGTAGTTTTGTTTCATGCCATGACCCTGATAATAAATTAGGCCTAACATGTAGTGGGCATTGGGCAGTTTTAACTCAGATGCTTGTGTGAAGTAGCGCTTCGCCGCCAAAAAATCCTTGCGCATGCCATAGCCCTGAAAGGCCAACATTCCTAGGTTGTACATGGCTTCCGCCGAGTCTTGGTCTGCCGCCTTTTTGTACCATTCAATGGCTTTGGTATAACTTTGTTTAACACCTAACCCTTGTTCGTAAAGATAGGCGATGTTGTTTTGTGCCTCCGATTCGCCGTCGTCGGCGAGGCCTTTCCAAGCACGAAAAGCGGTAGCGTAGTGTTCGCGCTCCATCGCGTTTAGGCCGGCTTCGAAGGGGGCTGCGACACTTTGTAACGCACTTAGAACTAAAGCGCCGCAGAGAAAGAGCCTAAGAACTTGGTTAGTAGAAAACTCAAGAAGCATTACTGTTGCCTCAAACTTGCCTGTATTTGCAAAACTTTGTTGAAAATATCGCCTTCACTTAGAGCCCCCACCAGGCGGCCTTCGTCAACGACTGGAATCGATTCCCCGACAA
Organism: uncultured Gammaproteobacteria bacterium; assembly: GCA_913049565.1. The sequence continues at coordinate 1,063 of CAJWZG010000054.1, read as the reverse complement.
AGGTGCTAGCTGTCAACATAGCGTCGGTTAGCGAATCAGCTGCTTTAAGGACCACTGGATCTGAATCCAGTGAATCCTCGAGAGAGGATGCTTTCGCGAGGCTGTGAATGTCAACTTTACCCAGCAAGCGGCCATCACTGTCGCAAACATAAGCCTCCATGGCTTGGGCGGCGGTGAGCGCCGCGAGTGCCTCCTTGGTGCTGTTGTTTTGCGTTAACTGCACAAACTCGCCAACTTGGATTTCGCTCACCGGCGTTAGCGACAGCTCGACATGTTCTTGGCCCAGTCGTAAGTCAACCCCGCGGTCTAGCAACTGGCGGTCAAAATAAGACAACCCGAAGAAACGCAGTGTCAAGATCGAGCACAGGATGACGCACAACATGGCGCTTAGACCGTAAGCGTAAGAGCCGGTTAGCTCGATAACGATCATAATGACCGCCAAGGGAGCGCCAATTACAGCGCCCCCAACCGCCGCAATAGCGGCTACCGGCAGGGCATAGCTCAAATGTGTATCCAGACCCATGGCCGTGGCAATGTAGGCGGCAATGGCACCTGTGGCCGCTCCAACAAACAGCGCGGGACCAAAGACGCCACCGAAAAAGCCAGTGTTAAGGCAATAGGCGGTCACAAAGATTTTTGCCACCAACAAAACGACCAGCATCAGCAAGGTGAACTGAGCGTCAATCATTTGGTTGACCTGTATCAGCCCAAGTCCGGTTACGTCTGGAACGAAAACGCCGATACTGCCGACCACTATCACGCAGCTGAACAAAAGCTTGGGCATAGACCACTGGTATCGATCGACCACGTCTTTGCCCTTGCGAATCGCAGCCATGTACGCCACAGCGGCACCAGCACTCATTACGGCTGTCATAACCAAGAACGGAATCAGTGGCTGTAGCTCTATGGGCATATCGGGGACAGAAAATGTTGGTTCAATATTGAAAAACGCCTGATTGGCGGCATAAGCGACGATAGAAGTGACGGCAATCGGTGCGATGGCACCAATGGAGAGACGACGCAGTAGCGCTTCGTGAGCGAACAACACGCCAGCGATCGGGGC
>CAJWZG010000053.1 GCA_913049565.1 uncultured Gammaproteobacteria bacterium | reverse complement strand
AAGCAGAGCGCGTCCGCGATAGTCTTCAAGCCTCGCCTATCAGCGACGCAACGCTCAACGAACTGATACAAGAATCGGCAGACTCGCTGCACCGGCAAAGCGAAATTGAAGCAGCAGACACAAGATCTTTTGCTGAGTTTTTAGCCGATTATCTTGCTTTGCCCTAGGGCCGCGATTCGCGCTCTGTCGATAACGATAAAATCATGAATTTCTTAGCGCACTGCGCTCTGGCGCAAGAGGCCTGCAGACGTTGGCAAGGCACACCAGAACTGCAAGGGGGACTACTCGCTGGCGCTATCTTCGCCGACTTTGCCAAAGGCCCGGTCTCTTCCAGCATCCCCGTCGCGCTCCAAGCTGGAATTCGGTTGCACCGCCGCATAGACGCTTACTCCAATACCCACGAAACCATCCGCGAAATTTGTGCGAGCTTCCCCACTGAGCTCAGACGATTTGCGCCAATCTTTGTGGACATACTCAGTGATTATTACCTGTCGCGAAGTTGGGGTGACTATTACGAGGAGAGTCGAGTTGTTCTTAGCGCTCGGGTTTACGCGGCCTGTAACGAGCACATCTCTAGCCTCGACAAACCCCAATCTGTCTCAATCGCAAGATTCACTCAGTATATGCAAGAGACCGACTTGCTAGCCAACTATCACCAATGGCGCCATGTCGAACGAGGATTGCATTCTGTGCTGGGCAGACTTGGCAAATCTGAACTGTTCGATGAGGTTGTCGCATCCGCTAAGGCACAAGGTAATTCAGGTGAGAGCGCTTTCCGAATATACTTCGGTGATATGCAGAACCAGTTACCACAGTGGATATCTATTATCGCGACCAAATAGAGGCTGCCACAGGCAACGCTACCAACAACCAATGAATGGAAAATCCTTTGAAAGCGGTACTTTGTGAATCATTCGGCCCAGCCGAAAATCTGTTATTAGCTGAAATTGACCGACCGGAACTAAAACCCGGGCATGTGTTGGTCGATATACGATCGTGTGCCCTTAACTTTCCTGACGTCTTAATGGTCGAGGGCAAGTATCAATCGTTGCCACCCTTCCCATTTACCCCGGGTGGAGAATTTGCCGGTGTCATTAATGCAGTGGCCGATGACGTATCCCGCTGGCAGGTGGGCGATGAGGTATTCGGTGCCTGCGGTCATGGGGCTTTAGCAGAACAAATCACCGTGGCTGCCACCGCATTGCGGCCCAAACCTCAGGCAATGAGTTTCGAGCAGGCATCAGGGGTGAGCACGACTTATGGCACGTCTTATTATGCGCTTAAGCAGCGCGCGAACTTACAACCCGGCGAAACCTTATTAGTACTGGGCGCTGCTGGTGGTGTTGGCTTGGCTGCTGTTGAACTCGGCAAAGCCATGGGAGCCCATGTTATTGCTGCCGCATCCAACGCTGAGAAACTCGAAATCGCAAAGCAGGCAGGCGCAGATGCCTTGATCGACTACAGCGATGGTCAGCTTAAAGATAAAGTAAAAGCACTCACCGACGGGCGCGGTGCAGACGTCATTTATGATCCTGTAGGGGGCCCGCTGTTCGATCAATGTATGCGCAGCATCAATTGGAACGGTCGCGTGCTTGTCGTGGGGTTCGTTGGGGGTGATATCCCCAAGGTGCCAACAAATCTGGTTCTGCTGAAAAGCTGTCAGATCGTGGGCGTTTTTTATGGCGCGTTTTCCGGGCGATTCCCCCAAGAAAATGAGCAAAATTTCGCGGAAATTATCGAAATGTTCGGCGCTGGTAAGTTAACAGCATTAGTGGGTGCCCAATACCCGATAACCGACTTTGTCAGTGCCCTGAACTGTCTTTCACAACGCCGAGCTATCGGCAAAGTAGTGGTGACTATCTAATGCGTAATATTCTTGAAACCGAACAGTGGGGGGCGATTGTCTGTCTCTTAGCAGGCGGTATTTTGTGTGTCGGTTTGGTTGTTGAGTTTGCCTTGGGCTTAGCCCCCTGTCCCCTTTGCATGATGCAGCGAATCTGGTTCGCATTAGCCGGTTTAACCGCCCTAGCTGGGCTCGCGCATAATCCAAGGTGGGGTATCTATCCTTTGCTGAGCGCTCTCTGCGCGCTAATTGGCGGAGGATTTGCTCTGCGACAACTCTGGCTACAGAGTTTGCCGCCCGATCAAGTTCCCAGCTGCGCGCCTGACCTGTCTTATATGATTGAAGCCTTCCCCATGCGAGAAGTTTTCAAAGCGATGACATCAGGCACAGGTGATTGCGCCGCAGTACACAATGTCATTCCATTAATGAGCATTGCAGGTTGGGCATTACTGGGCTTCGCCTTGCTTATGTTCGCCAGCGTTATGCAGCTCCGACAGGGCTTGCGCTAAAGGTCTCTAATTGGAAAAGCACCGGGCGCTAGCAGTACTGGTGTCATACCTATCGAGGCTGGTATATTTCCTGCCCTTTTAAAAAAGCGAATCAAGGCGGGCGATCGCCCTACACGCGTTTAGGGTTGGAATGACGATGACAGGACTCAACATACTGGTCATAAACAGCAAAGGCGGCTGTGGCAAAACTACCGTCGCAACGAACCTTGCTGCCGCCTACACCAATCACGGCAAGCGTGTCGCGCTAATTGACTGTGACAACCAAGCCAACGCACATCAATGGGCAGATACTCGGAGCAGTGATTTAGTGGCGATTGAATCGTACCGTTGCCCTCAGCCGAGCCACTTCGATTTTGCTTCAGCAGCAAACTATGACATCTGTGTATTCGATTCGCCTGCAGGCATTAGTCATCGATCTGGGCTTCGAGCTGACTTCGAGGCGTTGCTGAGACAGAGCGATATCATCATCGTACCAATGCTTTCCTCTGCTTGGGACATTCAAGCTGGAGAGCACTTCATCACCCAAGTTCTTACTCAGCGTGTGTGGCGCGCTAGGCCCAAACCCATTGCAGTGGTCAGTAACCGCGTCAATGGTAACTTGACCAGTCGGCAAAAATTAGGCCATTTCCTAAGCTGCTTAGACGTTCCCGCAATCGCCTCTTTTCGTGACTCGCCAGTCTATGCAGAGGCAGCCGATAGCGGCCAAGGTATTGTCGAATTGAAACTCAATCGTGGCGCACGCAAAGAATTCAAAGCCTGGCATACGGTGCTGGGTTGGATCGAAGAGAACTCTGGTACAGCAATCTCCACACGGATGCCCGGTATGCCGTTAGCGGCTCCGAGATCTCAGCCTTCCGGCACTGACAATCTGAATCAAGACAACCTCGATCAAGGCTAGGGCAGGTGGGCTTATCAGCCACGCTTGTGCCGTGTGAATCATTATGTTGCACGTTCAAAACCTAACCTTCGAGAGGGGTGAAGACCGCCTCTTTAGCGACGTAAACCTCACGGTATATCCCGGCCAAAAAGTAGCCATTGTTGGTCGCAACGGCGTTGGAAAATCTACGTTATTCAACTTACTGCTTGGTAATCTGGAATCCAGTAAAGGCGATATCACGCGCCCCGACGACTGGCAGGTCGGATACATGGCCCAAGAGGTTGAGGCATCCGACCGACACGCTATTGAATATGTGATAGACGGGCACCGCGCACTAAGAGACGTTGAGGCAAAAATTGCTGCAACAGGCAACGCCGAAGCAGTTGCCGGCTTCTACTCGGACTACGATGACTTGGGCGGCTATCAGGCGCGCTCTCGAGCCGGCGAAATACTTTATGGGTTAGGGTTCTCGGCAGAGCAGGTTGAGCAGCCTTATCGCAGCTTCTCCGGTGGGTGGCGAATCCGCTTGAATCTGGCACAAGCACTTATGTCTCCATCTGACATGTTGCTACTGGACGAACCGACGAACCATCTAGATCTAGAGGCAATCCTTTGGCTTGAGAACTGGCTACGGCGATTCCAAGGCGCGCTGTTAATTATCGCCCATGACCGAGCCTTTTTAGATCACACCGTAGATCATGTTCTTCATTTATCGGGGGAAAGTGCCCATTTTTATAAAGGCAACTATTCTGCGTTTGAACGTATGCGCAGCGAGGAACTGGAAAGACAGCAGGCAATGGCTGTTAAGCAGCAAGCTCAGGTTGCGCATATTCAGCAATTTGTTGATCGATTTCGGGCTAAAGCCAGCAAGGCTAAACAGGTGCAAAGCCGGATCAAAGCACTTGAAAAAATGCAGTCTCAGGCGATGCTGCATGTGGATTCAGACTACCGGGTAAGTTTTGCAGATCCCGAAAAGGTCTCTAACCCGCTATTTTCATTCCGCCATCTTGACCTTGGTTATGGCAACACAACGATATTGCACAATGTAGGCCAAACCATTCTACCAGGAGCCCGCATTGGCGTTCTAGGCGCGAACGGTGCGGGTAAGTCCACTTTACTCAAGGCCATTGTAGGAGACCTCAAACCGCAACAAGGCGAATTGCAACGGGGCAACCACGCACCTATCGGCTACTTTGCCCAGCATCAGTTGGAGGCGCTCGATTCCGACAATACCGCATTCGCGGTCATGAGCACCTTGAGAAGCGATTTCTCCGAACAACGGTGCAGAGACTATTTGGGTGGTTGGGGTTTTGATTCCAGCATGATTTCAAGGCAAATACGCAGTTTATCCGGGGGCGAAAAAGCGCGTTTTGTCATGGCTCAGCTGGCTGCTGAAAAGCCCGCCTTGCTGGTTCTGGATGAACCTACCAATCACTTGGATCTTGATATGCGAGATGCCCTTGCCTTGGCGTTACAGGCCTATGCAGGAGCCGTTCTAATTGTCGCTCATGATCGCGATCTATTAGAAAAAATTGTCGACGAGCTGTGGGTAATACAAGACGGCAGTCTGCAAACCTATGATGGGGACCTAAATCAGTACACTGCCGGGCGGTTTTCCTTCGCAACCGACAAACCCCAACAGGAAGAAGCGATGCCAACTGCGGCATCAAAGAAAGAACAGCGCCGCGAGCGCGCAGCCTCTCGAGAATCTTTAGCGCATCTGAAAAAACAAGTGAGAGACCTTGAAAAGCAGCTGGAAAAAGAAACAGCAAAGTTGGAGCGCATTGAAGTGACATTAGCTGACGAGAAGACCTACAGCGAGATGCCACCCGACGAACTGAGTAGTTTGCTGACGAAAGCGGGCAAATCTCGAGCGGCGGTTGAGAAAATCGAGGAGCAATGGATGGAAGCGATCGATCAACTGGAAGTCCAGGAGCACGAAAACTAAGGCTCGGTTAGCTATACTGGCTCGCCAACGTTTAGGAGTCAGTATGCGTAGCTTCCCGAGAACACGCCTCCGTCGAAATCGCGAACAAGAGTTTGTGAGGCGCTTGGTTCGCGAAAATAGCGTATCCGCCGACGACCTGATTTATCCCATGTTTGTCATTGCTGGCGAAAACGAATCCACCGAAATACCTTCTATGCCGGGGATTGTTCGACAGTCAGTAGATTTAGCCGTTGCTGAAGCAAGGCACCTTTTTCAATTGGGCTTGCCTGCCATTGCGCTGTTTCCCAATGTCGAAGCAAGTTTACGCACGCTCGATGGTTCAGAAGCCTATAATGAGCAGGGTCTAATCCCCACCGCGGTTCGGGCCATCAAATCGGCAGTACCCGATCTTGGCATCATCACTGACGCTGCCTTGGACCCCTACACTAGCCACGGTCAAGACGGCATTTTGAACGCCGAAGGCTATGTGGACAACGACGTAACCGTTGAAGCCTTGTGCCGACAGGCGTGCGTATGTGCCGAGGCGGGAGCCGATGTGATCGCCCCCTCGGACATGATGGATGGCAGGATTGGTGCAATCCGCGATCAGCTGGACGCCGATCATCACATCAATACACGCATCATGGCTTATTCAGCTAAATACGCATCTTCTTACTACGGCCCTTTCCGTGATGCGGTTGGTGCCAGCGCAACGTTAGCTAAAGGTGACAAAAAAACCTATCAAATGGATTCAGCAAATGGCGACGAGGCGCTACATGAGGTGGCGTTAGATATTGAAGAGGGCGCTGATATGGTGATGGTAAAACCGGGCCAGCCTTATCTGGACGTGGTGCGTCGCGTGAAAGACGCATTTGGTGTACCGACATTTGCCTATCAAGTGAGCGGCGAGTACGCCATGCATATGGCCGCTATCAATAATGGCTGGCTAGACGGCAGCGTAATTGACGAATCACTGCTTGGTTTCAAGCGCGCGGGTGCCGACGGCATACTGACTTATTTTGCCAAGCACTGGCTAACAAGCCGCGCAGAGAACAACTGAAGCCGTTAAATTCAACGCGGGAAGCAATCCTTTCGTACAAGTGCGGGACAGTTAGCGAATATCGATGCTAGACTTTTATATCTAAAGCCTTCTGGAGAAAGTTCATGAGTGACAACATCGTACATACCAGCGATGACGGTTTTGAATCAGACGTTTTGGGGGCGGATAGACCCGTACTTGTGGATTATTGGGCGGAGTGGTGCGGACCCTGCAAGATGATTGCGCCGATTCTGGACGAGATCGCTGGCGAGTATTCTGATCGGCTAAAGATTTGCAAGTTAGATATCGATGCTAACCAAGCAACGCCACCCAAATATGGCATCCGAGGCATTCCAACATTGATGCTGTTCAAAAACGGCGAAGTCGAAGCGACCAAGGTGGGCGCATTAAGCAAATCACAGCTGCAGGCATTCCTAGACAGCAATATTTAGTCCGTGTTTGGGCATAAATTGACGATTTATGCCCTCTTTTGCCAAGCGATGTGATGGGGGGTTCTTTTGAATATTTCGCCTTGACCCGAGGCCGTAAAACACTACACTCTACCTTTGCCTTTGTTATTAAGAGGAGTCAGGTACCACACCCTGACTGAACAGAGCGCGCTTCTTATCTTTTTCTAATTTCTTCGCCACGTAATTAATCGGCGATATCCAACCTAATCAAACGGTTCTCATTCTCTATGGCAATGCACCTATCAGACTTAAAACGTAAACCCGTCACCGAGCTTATTGATACGGCTCGGGAAATGGGCCTTGAAAACGTTGGCCGTTCTCGCAAACAAGAAGTAATCGCAGCGATCGTTCGAAAATTGTCAAAGAATGGCGAGGACATATACGGCGAGGGGACGTTAGAAATTTTGCAGGATGGCTTTGGCTTTCTGCGCTCCCCAGACAGTTCCTATCTAGCAGGGCCCGACGATATTTATGTGTCGCCGAGTCAAGTAAGGCGTTTCAATCTAAGAACCGGGGACAGTATTGCGGGCAAAATTAGACCGCCAAAAGATGGTGAACGCTACTTTGCACTGCTCAAAGTTGACGAAATTAACTTCAGCGAAGTCAGTAACAAAACCCATAAGGTGTTGTTTGAGAACCTTACACCGCTTTTCCCGGATGCAAGACTGCAATTAGAGCGAGGTAACGGCAGCACCGAGGACCTTTCAGCACGCATCGTCGATTTAGTGGCTCCTATTGGTAAGGGCCAAAGAGGTTTGGTGGTATCTCCGCCAAAAGCCGGTAAAACTTTGGTTCTACAAAATATTGCCCAGTCAATTACATCGAATAACCCGGAAGTAGTTCTTATCGTTCTCTTGATTGATGAACGACCAGAGGAAGTTACAGAGATGCAGCGTTCGGTGCGCGGCGAAGTGGTCGCCTCAACTTTTGACGAGCCTCCATCCCGCCACGTGCAGGTAGCCGAAATGGTTATCGAGAAAGCCAAGCGTCTTGTGGAACACAAGAAAGATGTCGTCATCCTGCTGGATTCGATTACCCGCCTTGCTCGTGCCTACAACACCATTGTCCCCTCATCGGGCAAAGTATTAACGGGAGGGGTGGACGCTCACGCTCTTGAGAGACCTAAGCGATTCTTCGGCGCCGCCAGAAACATTGAGGAGGGCGGCAGCTTAACCATTGTGGCCACGGCATTGATTGATACCGGATCCAAGATGGACGAGGTCATCTACGAAGAGTTCAAAGGAACCGGCAACCAAGAATTGCACTTAGAACGCAAAATCGCGGAAAAGCGAGTTTATCCAGCGATCAATATCCGTCGCTCTGCCACTCGGCGAGAGGAACTGTTGATGGCGGAGGAGGAGTTGCAACGAGTCTGGATTCTGCGCAAATTGCTGCACGATATGGATGACATTGCTGCGATTGAGTTCATCCTAGACAAGCTCAAAGAGACGAAAACAAACGACGAGTTCTTCAGTTCTATGCGGCGCTAACAACTAGGTACCAGCGCCCAGCACCTTAAGCTCGCCCAATTCAATAAGAACCAATTGTTCCAATTCAGCCGCGTCATCGATACGCGCTGAGGGACCAAGGATCGCTTTTGCAGCCGCCATCAGGTGATTTTTAGAGGCTTCTCGTCGATGAGCAGAGCGGTTCAACCGTCCCAACGCCAACAGTAACTCAGAATCTTCTGGATGTTTATGCAACCAAGTCTGAGCCACTTCGATAGCTTTCGGCAGGGACTGTGGATTACTCAAAGTGCCATAACGCCTCACCAATGCGGGGTGCCAATTTTTAGAAAGAACGTCTTGTAGCATTTCCCTCGCCGAATCTGAGAATCCGGCATCAAGAAGAAAGTCGAAAAAAAGGCCCAAAGTCGTCGCATCGCCCCGCCATTGCTTGGGCAGATTTTTCAGCCCAACTTGCCAAGCAGCGTCACTGCCTTGCTTGCCTTTCTCAGCCTCAGCCATCGCTTGACCCGCTCGAAACTTCGTCATCTGTCCGCGAAAACCCTCGGCTTTAAGAACTCCAGCTTTTTCTACCACAGGCCAGTGCGTAAACAATGTACTCCAATCCCTTAACTCGATACAGCACCATGCAAACAGGCCAGCTCTCTCTGTGGATTGAGGAAGGGTCTTCAGCTGATCTCTGGCACGCTCCACCGAACCGGCTTCCAATAACCAACGTACAAGGGTAAGTTGAAAGTCTGCAGACTCCTGCACAGATAGCTGACGCGCCTCAACAAGCAGTTGCGAAAGCGCTGACTGATCGTTCGTGTTGACTGCCTGCTTCAACCGAATCATCAGCGCCTCTAGGTAATGATCAGACTCCACAGAAACCCTCTGTAGACCTTGTACGGCTCCTACCCAATCACCTCTCGCCAGTGAGAGCATTGCGTGACGTCTGTTCACTGTACTTTTGTCTTGGCGCCGAGCGGTTCGCCATCGCTTGATCAAACCTAAACTTTGCATGGCTCGACGGAGGCCAAATAGAATTGCAGCAACCAAGCTCAGCCCCAGCACCACGCTCAGCACACCGGCAGCAATACTGCTCTCGAAGACCCAGTTTCCCAGGCGGACCAGAACGTAGCCTGGATCATTGAGTAACGTAGCACCGACCAAGGCACCAAGTACCGCTGCGGAAAAAATCCAAAGCCACCGCACTAAGGTGTTTCCATTAACAGGTTCAGTGCGGCGAGTGAGCCAGAAATATTCGGTAGCGTTGCTTGCAGCGGCAGATCGGCAAGCTCCGCCAACTGCTGTAAGTAGATTTGCAGCTGCCGATCACTGGCGGGGCCCAGTTGTGCCGCCGCTGTTTGAGCATCCTCCATGCTGCTGCTATACACCCCTTGTTGGCGCCGTAGCACCGCTATCTGAGCACGCTCCAGAGCAGCAAGTACGTTGCGTGTGGCTGCTAGTTTATCCATCGGACCAGCATCTACCACAGCCGATTGAACGGAAGCGGCGTCCCTTAGCTCGTCGAGATCGGTAATGCGGACAAATCGCTCAAGCTCTAAGAGAATTGTTTGCACAAAAGAGCCGTTGGTTCGTTCGCTGATATTGTTTTGAATGGATCTCAGCTCTAAGCTCTCGCGAACTGTTGGGATGTTTCCAGCCAGCGCCTGAAGACGCACATAAATACCCTGAATATCTACTTGCTCCACTTGCTTTAGGGCGAGTAATTCTTGCGCCAGCGCGGCCCGTACCGCCAGCAGATCGTACTCGCTTGCCGACGCACCGCCCTGCAGAGCCTGCAGCACTTCATCCGCACGCTGCAGAGTTTGCAGAGCAGTCCGCACATCGTTTTCAAACTGCATTGAATAATTCGCCATGCGTAGCAAAAATGCGGCTTCAGCCAATCGCCATTGACGGGGTGTTGTCGGCCTTTCGGCCTTTGCCTCTGCCAGGCTCTGATAGACCGCGCTTTCCAGTGCCGACTGCAGTTCCTGATTTTGCTGCTCCAACTCTTTGGCTAAACTCGAGACAGAGCCGCGCGCCTCAGACATCGCCATGTCCATTTCCTGCAGCAGATCTTGCTGGGATCGATCAATACTTTGCTGAGTTTGTTGGGCTTGAACATCAAATGGCGCTAGATAGATCAAGAGATAGAAAAGGTAGGCACCCAAAACAGCTGCAAGTAACGCGACTAGCAGAGCCAACCTTGCAGTCCATTGACCAGGCGGCTGGGCAATTTGGGTTTGCGCAGATGGATCAGGTTGAGAAGGGCTATCCGCCATTTTTTATCCTTGCACAGATCTTCTGTACCGCCTTAGCGTCTGATAGGTCGCATACTATGACGCTTTGCCACTCCAAACCACGCGCGTAGTCGGCCACCCGCTCAGATGGCACAACAAGCGAGGTTTCGTAGCGGTCAATTTCTGGATGGTTCGCCGAGGCAGTGACCTGCTGAACCCCATGAATTGAGCCAACCCAAACGGCTTGCAGATTAGAATTTAGCGGTAACACGGGCTGTCGTTTTTCTCGTCGGTAGAGGTTAAACCTCAGCAATCGGCATCGCTCGCGCAACGATTGCGACACCAGATCGCGACCTCCTTCCCCAGTCAGCAGCCATACCGTTTGGTGTGCTTTTAGGGCACTGATCTCTGGCATAGCAAGCAAACCCTCAGAGTTCGTTTCGTCGGGTACTTTGACCGTAAAGGCGCCAGACTCGACAAAGCCTTTGGCGGTTGAAGGCCCGATAGCAAGGACCGTCGCGCGGGCATGAGAAACGATATAAAACTGCCTCAAGTATGAGGTGGTCGCGTGCTGGGAGAGAACGATAATCAGATCGGGCATTTCAGAAGGAAACTGAGTATCGGGCGTCAGGCTCTCAATCTTCGTAACGCTCTCGCATACCACTAACTCTTCGAAGGATTTCAATAGGCGGGCAAGTCGCGCCGCGCTCGGCTCGCTATAAGCTATCCAGTGTGTCATGCCACTTCGCCTTTCGAGTGTAAGACGCAGAGCAAAGCAGCAGACTTAACCACTCGTCGATAGCAACTCATTGATGCCGAGCATTCGCCAAAATGCCTTGGGCGCCTTGATCGAGCAGTAGGTTTACTACACGCTGAGCCAAGCCCATCGGTTCATCACCGCGACCCTCCGCGTGTAAGATGTTTGACCCATCGGGTTCGGCCACTAGTGCTCGCAGATGAATTTCACCGCCGATGTTCATCGTCGCGTGCGCTGCTACTGGTAATGCGCAGTCCGCCCCCAAGCCAGCGCTGATACCGCGCTCGGCAAGCACGCAGTTCGATGCCCTCTGATCTAGCAGCTTGCCTAACAATTCGCTGACAGGGCTCGCCGAAAGCGTTTCTATGCCCAATGCACCTTGCCCAGGTGCAGGCAAAAAATGCTCCACCTCGAATGGATGTGCATCCGACCGATGCAAGCCAAGCCGAGACAATCCCGCCTGCGCCAACACAATGGCATCGAACTCACCTTGATCTAACTTACTTAATCGAGTTTGCACGTTGCCACGAATACTCTCGACCCTCAGATCTGGACGTTTGGCCAATAGCTGCGCTTGGCGGCGAGGGCTAGACGAGCCTACTCTCGCATTCGCGGGCAGCGTATCCAAGCCGCCTGCTTTGCTCAGCAAAACATCGCGAACATCCTCGCGAAAGCCAATCAAGGGTAAATCAAAGCCTTCTGGTAGATGAGCAGGCAGATCTTTGACAGAGTGCACGGCGAGGTCGGCGCGCCCATCGAGCATGGCCAGTTCCAGCTCTTTGATGAATAAGCCTTTACCCCCTATCTCCTTCAACGGTGCTTGCAGCCATTGGTCGCCCTTAGTGGTCATGCCCAACAGATTTACCGTCAAACCGGGGTGAGCTTCGATCAGTCGATCGCGAACAAAGTTCGCTTGCCAGAGCGCTAAAGCGCTTTCGCGGGTCGCAATAGTTATTTCTTTCATTACTAGATTATAGCCGACGAATCACCTTACGAATTGCTGGCAAATGACACCGGCTGACATCAACTAGTTCTTCGATTCCGCTCATGCGTACGCCGATTTGTCCTTGAACATCTTTCTCTAAACCGAGTGTGTGATTCGTAGACACCAGGGCATTGCGGTGGACTCGCGAAAACAAATCAGGGAATTCGTCCTCAAGCTCGCGTAACTTTTCATCGACGATCACTTCTCCCTCGACATGTCCCACAGAAACATATTTTTGATCGGCTTTGAGGAAACGAATATCGCTGACATTGACGAGCTCTACGCCTTTGTACGTTCGGGCGCACAGATGCGTTCGGCGGTTTGCATCGATGTTCATAACCGCTGCCATCTGCATACGGTTGAGCTTGACGCTGTTAGTGAATGCTCTCAACGGATCAACTCTGCGCACGGGCTTCAGCAAATAACCGACTGCCTGAAGCTCAAAAGCTTGAATCGCATGCTCCTCATAGGCGGTACAGAAAATAACTGCCGGCGGCTCTTACTGCCCCAAAAAATGTTGGGCGGTTTCAATACCGTCCATGCTCGGCATACGGATATCCATCAAACATACATCCGGACGCAGTTTCTCGCGAGCCTTGAGGGCTTCCAAACCAGAAGCAACATCAGCTACCACTTCATGCTGACCATCACTCTCAATCATACGTCGCAAGCGATCTCTCGCCAACGTTTCGTCGTCTACGATCAATATCCGCATCGTGTTGATCGCTCCCTTATTCTATTTACTTGTCACCCGACTGCTAGCTGCTGGGGGTTAGCAGACTCAACCTACGTTGCACTAGTCGAAAAATCGCATTAGCAAGGCGGGTAGCTCTTTGGCTCGTCTTGACCCTTTTAACCGTTAAGCTTTGCAGCAGGACTGTGTTGTTGTAATCCTCTTGACCACCGATCTACTAACTGGAGCCACACGTCATGCTATAACAACTACTTTTTGGTAGTCAGATCAGCGCTTTGCGCCGTTGATCGCCCTTTTCGCGCACCCTATATCATTTTTGGTACCGCCGGGCACCTCAGGGTCGTTTCAAACTCATTATATCTCTGGATTGTGATCAACTTAGCTTTTTCGCCATAGACTGCTGCTAATCTGAGGCGAATGTTTGCTATTGCGAGGTGATTT
>CAJWZG010000052.1 GCA_913049565.1 uncultured Gammaproteobacteria bacterium | reverse complement strand
GTCGCACTATTGAACCCGCTAGGACGACGGCCCCGCGGCAACAATACCCGGCTCCACCTCAAACCGTTTGAAATTTTCCTCAAACTTCGCAACCAAACTCGCAGCAGCGCTATCGTAGGTCGCTTTGTCTGCCCAGGTATCCCGTGGATTGAGCAAGGCTGAATCGATACCCGGGACTGATACGGGAATATTCAGGTTCAGACCGTTGAGGTGAGCTGTTTGCGCGTCTGCTAAATCGCCGTTCTGGATGGCCGCGATGATTCCTCGGGTCGTAGGAATATTGAACCGCTCTCCAACACCGTAACCGCCCCCAGTCCAGCCCGTGTTGACCAGGTAAACCCTCGAACCAAACTCTTCAATACGCTTGATCAACAGATCAGCATAGACGCCCGCTGGACGTGGAAAGAAAGGCGCACCAAAACATGTAGAAAAAGTCGCTTTGTACGCCTCGGTTGACCCGACCTCGGTAGAGCCGACTGCTGCGGTATAGCCAGACAGGAAGTGATAGGCAGCAGCTTCTTTACTCAAGACTGAGACCGGCGGTAAAACGCCACTAACATCACAGGTCAAAAAGATGATGTTGTTTGGTTCGCCAGCTCGGTTCTCTGGAACCTTTGCGTCGATGTTGCTGCGAGGATAACACGCGCGAGTATTTTCCGTCAGCGTACTGTCGGCGTAGTCCGGGTTGCGGTTGTCGTCAATCACTACGTTTTCGACGATGGCACCGAAGCGAATTGCATCGAAGATCACAGGTTCGTTCTTGCGCGTTAAATCGATGCACTTGGCGTAGCAACCGCCCTCGAAGTTAAACACGGTGCCCTTCCCCCAGCCGTGCTCATCATCCCCGATGAGCAGTCTATCTGGATCGGCAGACAGCGTGGTTTTGCCGGTTCCCGACAGCCCAAAAAAGAGGGTCACATCCTGACCTGCTCCAGCGTTTGCGGAGCAGTGCATTGGCAGTACATCTTTCTCTGGTAGCAAAAAATTCAGTACAGAAAACATCGATTTCTTCATTTCGCCCGCATAACGCATGCCCGCAATCAGAACCTTCCTTTGAGCGAAGTTAATCATCACCGTACCTTCGCTGTTCGTACCATCGCGCGCAGGTTCGCACTGGAAGGTGGGTGCATTCGTTACTTGCCAAACTTCTTTGTTGTGAGAGTTGTAGTGGTCTGGGGTAATAAACAGTGACCGGCCAAACAAAGTGTGCCAGGCATACTCTGTCGTGACTTCGATAGGCAGATAGTGTTCAGGATCTGCTCCAACATGAAGATGAGATAAAAATTTCTCACGTTCACCCAAATGCACCTGCACCCGATCCCATAATTGCTCGAACACGTCTGCCGCAATAGGTTGGTTGATATCGCCCCAGTCGATGGATTCAGACGTTGATGGCTCGTCAACAATAAAGCGATCCTTGGGAGAGCGGCCCGTGCGGGCCCCGGTCTCAACGACGATGGCGCCATTACTGGCGAACTTGCCCTCGCCGCGCGTGACGGCCTGCTCAGCTAAACGAGCGGTAGGCAAATCAATAAGCGTGTTGGTAGTCATGATATTTTACGTTCTGAATTGGATTTTTTTGCGACCGCCGAGTATGCCAGAGAAACTCATTCTTGGGACGAAAGAAATATGGGCATATGTTGCTTGCCTTGGCGTAAAACGTGCTCGCAATGTTCAATGAGTGGGCTGACTATGGCCACCATGCGCACCCAGCTGCTCGATTACCCGGCTGATGCCCATCTGGTCGTAGATGTAACGGCAGCCACAAAACTCACAATCCACGGTGATCTCACCGCGCTCTTGCAGTAAGGCCAGTAAATCCTCCTCGCCCAGCATCATTAACGTACTGTCGGTACGGTTTTGGTTGCATGTGCACTGATACAGCAGCTGTTTTGCTTTCTGCAATGTGCATGGGAATTCATGGAACAAACGGTGCAGTAAAGTCTCAACGTCCAAGGCCGAAAGCTCATCTGTTGTCACGGTGGCAGCGAGCGCAGTCAGCGTTTCCCAGGCATCTTGCGCGGCATCGCATTCGGAATCAGAGGCGTTGGGGTGATTTGGCAGTCTTTGCAGTAGCAGGCCGGTGACGCACAAGCCCTGCGCATGAGCAATGTTGGCGAAATGAAGTCGCGTATCGAGTTGTTCTGATTGTTCAAAGTAGCGCTCTAGGCACTTCGCTAAATCGTGGTGCTCAAGGGCCACTAATCCTTGATACGGCTGCATACCCGTTTCTTCGTCGGGTATCAGTGTTAAAGCCAGCTGGCCTTGTCCTAACCAAGCGCTGATATCTCGGTCGTTGGTCGGGAAGCTCGCGTCATCAGTCAAATGCATAACACCGCGCAGATGCGAATGGTTGCGACATTCCGCGAGCGAGCGCCGCAGCGCGCCGTTGCCCTGCGACTGTAGCGCGACGGCTCCTGAAAATTTGAGGTTGTCTGCTACCATTGCCACCGTTGCGAGCATTTGTCCTAACAGACCGTTCACTTGACTGGGATAGTCTCGATACTCGGATGCGGCTTTCAGTGTCGACTGCAGTCGCACCCACTGACCACGAATAGGCAAATTTGAAAAACTGAAGCGATGAAGAGAGTCCATACAGTAAGATCCAATAGGTAGAGTTATTCCTCGAGGTTTTCTTGCCAGTGCAAATCGAGTCCACGTAGCTGGGCCAGTGCTCTTCGATCTTTTTTGTCCGGGCGCCCGCTCGGTACAGCCAGGCCAGCCCGCTCCATACGCAGTACGCTTCTGCGAGTTTCTCTGAGCTCTATGCTCTCCGCGGTTTCTTCAAAGAGCATTTGAGCTTGTGTTGCCGGTCCACGCTGTTCAGACAGGGCCTTGACGATCACGGTCTGCACCATATCGCCTCGACGAATTTCCAGCGTTTGTCCCAGCCTCATGTCTTTCGACGGCTTGACTCGCTTGCTATCTAGGTGAACTTTCCCGCCTTCGACCGCGGATTTCGCAAGAGAGCGAGTTTTAAAGAATCGCGCCGCCCAAAGCCAACGATCGATCCGCACACTACTCATTTGAAACCCACTAAGAGTTGTTTGAAGTTTTCAAAGTTTGGGTAATCCAAAGTTTTTTTGGCAGGTCTATGGGTGTCAGGTTTTGCCATAGCCAACGTAAAACCAATGCCGAAATCTTTGGCGCTGTCGAGTACGCGTGTTGTGTCGTCGATAAATAAACTTGTTGCGGGGTTTATCCCCTCTTGTTCGACTAAATTTTGCCAGAAGGCAGGCTGCTCTTTGGGTGTCAGATAATCGTGGCTGGAAACCACAACGTCTACCTTGGCTGTGAGCTTTAAGGCTCTGTCTTTGATCTGGAAGGATTGCCGATCTGCATTGGTGACGATGAGCGTGCGTTTCGGGCTTTGCGAGAGACGCTGCAGGAAGTCGGCCGCGCCGGGCAGAAACTGAATTAAATCCACTGCTTCCTCATGCAGGGCCATCATGTTCAGGCCAGTAAAGTCTCGCCAATAATCCAGCTGGTAAAACTTCATGGTGCCAATGAGCCCCATCATATGGCCGTGCAGCTGCTGCTGCGCGTCTTCATTGGATAACTGGTGGCGCTTGGCATAGGCGGTGGGCAACAGCTGAGAAAAGATCGTGTTGTCGTAATTTAAATCCAAAAGAGTGCCGTCCATATCCAAGAGAACGGTATCGATCTGCTGCCAAGGCACTAATGGGTTTTGTGAGTTGCTGTTCATAGAGTTGCTGAAGAGTTCGGGTTATAGCGATAGATACTTTTCGTGCAATGAAAAGCCGCCAGATGTGGTTAATGGTGCCTATACTAACCTCTACGCCGGCGAACCAGAGTGTTAATTACCATGCCCTTACCGACAATTCGCAAGACGGAATTATTAGCGCAAAGCCGCTTTTTCAAAATCGAAGCGATGCATTTAACCTTCAGTAATGGCGTTGAACGCGTTTACGAGAGATTGCCGGCGATCGGCGAGCAAGGAGTCATAGTCGTTGCAGTAAACGATAATGACGAGCTAGTGCTTATTCGAGAATATGCTGCAGGGTTTCACGAGTTTCAGCTGACGCTACCCAAGGGTGCAGTGGATCCAGGCGAAAGTCTTGAGGATGCCGCTAGTAGAGAGCTGGCGGAGGAAGCCGGGTTCGGTGCTCGGGATGTTCGTTTTATAAAACGATTGAGCATTGCGCCGGGGCATATGGGATTCACGATTAACGTGGTTATGGCCAAAGATCTTTACCCGCACAAGTTACCGGGAGATGAGCCTGAGCCTCCCGAACAGGTGCTCTGGCCGTTAGCACGGCTTGATGAGTTGTTGGCTCATGACGAATTTTATGAAGCAAGGGCGATAGCCGCTTTAACCCTCTGCTTACCTCAAATTAAACAGAGCGGTCGTTGATCAAAACCACCAATGCAAAAGGAACCGGCATGGCTGACCCCATTCCCCAAGACTGGGTAACACGTTTAGTGGAAATCGTTGAAGAGGCTGGGGTACGCATACTCGATGTCTACAACACAGAATTTGAAGTGCAGGCTAAGGACGATGAATCGCCGTTGACTCAGGCGGATTTGGCGGCGCATCACGTCATTTTAGCGGGGCTGACGGCTTTAACGCCGGATATTCCGGTTATCTCCGAGGAGGCAGCGCCACCCGAGTTCGCCGTGCGGTGTCAATGGCAGCGCTATTGGCTGGTAGATCCGCTGGATGGCACCAAGGAATTCGTTAATCGCAATGGTGAATTTACCGTCAATATTGCGCTTATCGATGGGCACGAACCTGTCTTTGGCATTGTCGGTGTGCCGGTGCAAAACAAGGTTTATGTCGGTGATATCAGACAAAGCGAACCCGATCGTCGTGCCTATGTGGTAGAAGACGGCCAATCGAGGACGATCGGAGGAAAGGGCGAGGTCGAAACATCGAATCCAATCCGGGTTGTCGCAAGTCGAAATCATGGCGGTGAGCGCTTAGAGGCTTATTTGAGTGAGTTAGAGTCACAGTATTCAGGGCTAGAACGCAGGCCTGTTGGTAGTTCGCTAAAGCTGTGCGTGTTGGCTGAGGGTGGTGCGGACATTTATCCGAGGTTGGGGCCAACCAGTGAGTGGGATATTGGTGCTGCTCAAGCTGTACTTACCGCCGCGGGGGGTAACGTCTATACGCCTGATGGTCATGTGCTGGCTTACAACACCAAAGAAAGTTTGCTTAATCCAGAATTCTTAGCCGTGGCCAATGGGGATCTCCCGTGGCTGGAGGAGCTGCCACAATTTCCAAAACAGTGATAGAGCGCGATGCTTCGTGCTTGTTGGCGGGTGAACAGCGGGCTGGTGTGACTGTTATAGCTGGCTTGATCAAGAGGGGGTGGTTGGTCTCAACCAGCCGAGCTATCGCAGCATCAATGCAATCGCCCTGCCGAGGAATTACTGTATGCATGTACAGCTCCGGCTGGTGAGGACGACAAGAATACAGAAGTTTGCAGGGAAGAAAAGCCGCACAATCGAGACAAATTGTTTCAATATGTGAAAGTCCAACGAACTCAATACCTTAGCGTCGACAAAAATGCTAAGAAATTTTCCTACACCCCTCGCTCAATTGGCTTTACTGTTTCGAGGCGAGACAATTGTCGGGTTTGGTGTGCAACAGAGCATGCGCCTAATGAGAGATGCAAAACATCTCGGGCGATTTGAAACCAAGAGATTGGCCAGCGGGGTTATTGACTAGGAGAGCTCGTGACAGCACAGCAGCAACTTACAGAACAACAACAAGCGTTAGCCCGGGTTGATGCCGTACAAAGCCAGTGGGTAACGCATTCAGCCTGGTCAGAGCAAGCATGCCGGTTACACGAGGAGAGTTTTGCGGCCATCGTGCAAGCGAGAATTCCGCGATTGTTCTTGCCTACCGGGTTGGGTGGTGATGAGGTAAACCCTATGACCTGCGCCGCCGTATGCGAGGAAGTTGCGAACGCTGACACGGCTGCTGCATGGCATGTGATGGTTTTCAATGCTGCCAAACTCATGGCGGCTAAGTGGCCTGCAGAACTGGTTGAAACCCTGTGGGCAGATGATCCGGATAGATTGATTTCTGCCAGTGGTCATACACCGCTGCAAGGCAAGCGAGTACCGCGTGGGGTAGAAATTTCCGGCACCCAGCGCTTTGTGAGTGGCTGCAACTTTGCACAGTGGATTATGTCACCTGTCATGATAGACGGTGAAATGCACAACGCGGTGATTGCGATAGAAGACTGCCAGGTGCAGGACAATTGGGATACGTTGGGGATGCGTGGCTCAGGCAGTAACGACGTGTTGATTGACCACGTGACGGTTCCTGCGATTCAGGTGGTTGCACCAGCAACAGCAGAAACGCCGATGAATCAGTACTATCAAGGCGCGCTTTATCGTTGTCCCTCGCGCATCGTGTTTGCCACCTATGTGCCCGTTGCATTGAGCCTTGCGAAGCAATCGATTGACGAAGTTGCTGCCTTGGTTAAAGTCAAAACCCCGGGTGGGGGGGCGAGTAAATTGACGGAAAAACATATGGCTCAGGGTCACTTTGGCCGTGCGCTGGCCATGTATCGCTCGGCAAGGCTAATGTTCTACAACGCGCTGGAGGTGACTTGGCAGCGCGCGGTCGACGGTTCAGAGGCAACGCCAGAGCACCGCGCAGATTTGTATCTTGCAGGCACTCACGCCGTGCAGACGTCAGCCGAGGTGGTGCGTTTGATGGGCAATGTTGCGGGCACGACTATGACCGAGCGAGGCCACCCTTTGGATCGAATCAATCGCGACATGGAAACCCTTCGCCACCACGGTTTCGTCAACGAGTCGCGCTACGCTAGTGTGGCTCAGGTCTTGTGGGGTGCAGCGCTAGATTACCCGGCTATGCTGCGTTGAGCCCATATCGATTGGGCTTTTGTTGAAGACAACCATATGATTAAGGCAGCCAGATGAAAGCTCCTCGATACACGAAACGTGTGCTCACCTTTGCTGATCAGAACTTACAAGAACCGGAAGTAGCCGTGCGCCAAAGTTTTACTGGTCAGGTCAACAACCAGCTCTGGGGCCTCTGGCAGGGCGTTTTCGGGTTGGCAGCGAATCAGTTGATCGCCGTGAGTGTGCACAGCGATCAGGATGACGGCTGGGAACCGCCAAATGGCTGCAAAGTCGAGGAGCAATGGGTTTTGCAGGCCACAGCCCGACCCCAATCAACAACGCCAATCCAGCGCTCAGGGGTCTATGTGTTTCGAGATTTTTGGCTACCCTACGAGCACCTTGAGGAAGCGGTTTCTTTATCCTCGGCTGCATGGCAAACCTTTGAAGGGGCTGATGCGTTTACTGCCGAACCAATAGGGCTCTTTGCGCCGGCGCAAAGCCTGCCAGCATCGCAAGAATGCTTACTGCACCTACTAACCTGGTATCCAGATTTTACCTCTTGGGAAACCTCGCGACAGTCTGACCCTGGGGCTATGCAGCGCTTTGTCGCGCGCCGCGCACTGACCCGTACAACCCGAGCGGTAGCAACGCGACTGCTACCTTCGGTTTAGTGGTTCGGACTTAGTGGTTAGATAGAGAGCTTTGAGCAGTTAGGACTGGCTAGCTAACCAATCGTCGTCTGATCCTTCGTTGATATCTGCAAATAAGGGCGTGGAAATATACCGCTCTGCTGTATCGGCGAGCATCGTAACAATGACGCTACCGGGGCTTGCTTGCTCCGCAATTTTTAATGAAGCACTCAAGGTGCCGCCGGCAGAGATGCCAACGAAGATGCCCTCTTCTCGACCTAAACGCAGCGCGCAGGCCATAGATTCGTCTTCGTTGACTGGCACGATATGATCCGCAATGTTGCGGTCTAACACGTCGGGAATGAAATCAGGCGTCCAGCCCTGAATTTTGTGCGGCGACCACTCCCCTCCTGATAACAGTGCTGCCTGTTCTGGCTCTGCTGCGACCACTTGAATATCGGGTCTTGCCGCCTTCAGCGTACGGCCTGCGCCTGAGAGCGTGCCCCCGGTTCCCCACCCGGTGACCCAGTAATCTAAACGCTCGCCGGCAAAGTCGCGCAAAACCTCTGGCCCGGTAGTGCTCGCGTGGTAGTCGGGGTTTGCGGTGTTCTGAAACTGTCTGGCGAGAAACCAGCCGTGTTGCGCTGCCAGTTCTTCTGCTCGAGCAACCATGCCAGAACCACGTTCCGCCGCTGGGGTAAGAATGACTTTGGCACCCAGCGCTCGCATGACTTTGCGCCTTTCGATGGAGAACGTTTCCACCATTGTTGCAACAAAGGGGTGTCCCATCACGGCGCAAACCATGGCTAAGGCAATACCGGTATTGCCACTGGTCGCCTCGATAACGGTCTGTCCCGGTTTTAGTGCGCCACTGTCTCTCGCATCTTTGATGACCGCATAAGCCAGCCGGTCTTTGACTGAGGCCATAGGGTTGAAGGATTCGACCTTCACATACATGTCGACGTGATCTGGGGCAATCCGATTGAGCTTTACGATGGGTGTATTGCCAATGGTTTGCAGTATGTTGTCGTATTTCATAACAATCTCTCTGTTATTGATTTCAATGGGCTTCGTTTCGGCGATCGTGTCCCGCATGCAAATTGCGGATATGCGCAACCATGACAAGGATGACGCCCAAGGTGGTTAGAAAAATTTCTTGGTCCTCGCCAACGAGATGCAGCACTGCTAAAAGCATCAGAATGAGCCCCACTCCGCCAACTGAAATGGTAAAACGGTTTGGTGATCTCAAGTAACCTCGGTAAAGGGCTACGCCGCTGATAGGAACAGCGAGGCCAAATAGCAACCAGTGTGTTTGAGTTTCTGTTGCGTCCAGCCAAGCGGAAAGTGAGGGCGCCAGCAAAAAAGCAGCAGGCACGGACAGACAATGAATCAGGCAAAGGACAGAAAGCCATATGGCTGCTTTATCTAGGCGAGTGTGGTCTGTGCTAGATGCCAAGGTACGTATCCGAGAAAAGGGCGACAACGCTAGCTCCTCAGTTCATTGCATGCAACTGCACAAGTGATTCTTCGGTTAAAGTAGCGTGATGGGAGAACAATACACGCAGAGTGACGAAGAGTCAGATCGCAAACGCTGGGATCAGCGCTATCGGCTTGGCGCGTATGCGCAGCGTCACTGGTCGAGCGCGTATCTGCAACAGTTGCTGAACGATAGACGGTTCCCGACAAGCGGACGTGCTTTGGATCTCGCCTGCGGCCGCGGTCGCAATAGCCTCTTTCTCGCCAAAAACGGTTACCAAGTAGACGCTATCGATGTCTCATCAGTAGCGATTGCCAGAGCAGCAACAGCCTCACTGAACCAGAATCTGCGTATCAACTGGCAGTGCCGAGATTTATTGGGTTCGCAGCAAGCGCTCTCGGTGAATATTTACGCCCTAGCGGTGATGTTCCGCTTTGTCGCTCCCAGCCTGCTGGTGGACGCGCTTGGGTCGCTGCAACCTGGTGGCGTGCTGGTCGTTGAAGAGCACTTGCAGTGGGGTGGTTCGGAGATTTTGAGTGGTCCGGGCAGCAATCGATTCAGAGTCGCTTCCGGCGATTTACTTCGGCAGTTAGAAGCCTCTGGCATCAATTTTGAGGTGGTTGATCAGTTTGAGGGATTGATATCAGAGACTGCAGATGATGGCGCGCAAACTCAAGCTGCAGTTGCACGCGTGTGCATTCGACGCGGTTCGACGTAATATGGCGAATTTAAGCGGCGTCGAAGACAAACCGCCGCACGGCTGGAGAGAAAGCGATGCAAAATATTCCAACCATTGACCTTATGGCATTCCGAGAGGGTGGACTAGCAGCGAGAGACAAAACCGCTCTTGTCGAGGCCTGCGAAGATCATGGTTTTTTCTTGCTGGTGAATCATGGCTGCGACGCAATTGTTCAGGATGTGTTTGCGGCGGCAGCAGAATTTTTCGCTATGCCCAGGCAAAACAAGATTGCCGTTTATCGTGATGCAGAAAATCCACTGGGGTATTACGATCGCGAGCTAACCAAGCAACGGCGCGATCAAAAAGAGGTTTTCGACTTTAAAGCGGGCGGTCATACTTCTAGCAATCCCCTTCGACACACGCGGTGGCCTGAGCAGCCGGAAATTTTCCGCCCTGCACTGACTGAATTTTTTGCCGCCTTCACCGAGTTGTCTGAGACCACTATGCGCATGGTGCTCAGTGGCCTTGGTTTGCCGGATGCCGCTGTTGGCAGCACAATGGACAAGGGGTTCGGGTCAGCCCACACCAGTGCGGCTCGGCTCAACTACTATCCTGCGCAAGATCCGGTGCCCGCCAATGAACGCGAGTCGTTAACACCGCTGGGTGACATGGCTCTGCATCACCACACAGACCCCGGCGCCATTACTTTATTGCTGCAGGACGATTGCGGCGGTTTGCAAGCCAAGTCACAGGCACATGGGTGGATTGATGTGCCACCTCAACCGGATGCGATCGTCGTCAATGTAGGCGACATATTGCAGGTCTGGACTAACGATCGTTGCATTGCCGGTATGCACCGTGTGGTGCCAATCACCAACACCAAGGGCCGCTTCAGCATTCCCTTTTTCTACCAGCCGAGGGTAGACGCTGTTGTTGAGCCTTGGCTGGCTGTAGCGGAAGCGCCCCGCTATCGAGCATTTTCGTGGCAGGAGTACATCCGCGGCAGGGTTACCGACAACTACTCGGATATCGGTGAAGAAGATATTCAGATTGACCGATACAAAGTGGCCTGACCTTTCCTACTGAGGCTAACGCATCACTGCTCGTTACACACATCTGCTTTTCGATCACGACGGTATATTGGTCAACACAGAACCGCTGTATTTTCAGGCTATCCAAGAACAGTTAGTAACCCTCGGTATCGAGCTGACTGAAGCCGAATACACCAAAAATATGGCCTACGGAGCGGACCCGTGGATGCTTGCACGACAGGCGGGCTGTGACGAATACGCCGTCGATCGACTACGTAACGGGCGAGATGAACGCTATCAGCAGTTGCTTGGCAGTAAGCCAATTCAAATTACCCACGCTGCAGCGACAGTAGCTGAGCTGGCCGAGCAATATCAGTTAGCGATCGTAACGACCTCGCGCGACGAAGATTTCGATCTGATTCATGGATTGGGTAATGCACCTAAACATTCGAGCCCGCTGAACATGGTTCAGCACATGGATTTTGTTCTCAAGCGATCCGATTACAAAAACAGCAAGCCAGACCCAGAGCCTTACTTACTGGCTTTGCAGCGCTTCGACATTCCGGCCTCGAATGCGCTCGTTATTGAAGACTCTGAGCGGGGCCTTCGTGCCGCGGTGGCTGCTGGTATCGACTGCGCTGCGATCTATCATCCGTTTACAGCCAGTCAGGATTTCAGCAATGCGACCTATAGATTTGCCGATCTGCAGGCATTGAAGAAGTTTTTGCTACCCAGAGACAGTCTCTGATCGGTTGCGTGCGTATCAGTAAAAGTCATCGAAGGTTGGAACAGGCGCAAAGTAGACTAGGGCAGTAACCAACAGGCCAACAAGCACGATTAAAAATATCGCTAACGGGGCCCTGTGCTTTTGAATGGTTTGGTTTGCGGCAGGAAGCAAATTTTTCTTGCCGTGAAACATGGCGTGAATCAGACGTTCTTGCTTAAACCAGGTATACCAAGCGACGGCAGATAGGTGCAGCAACACGGTGATCTGGATCAGCGTGAAGATGCGGTGATGCCAAGCCGCCAAGGCGTCTGCCGTATCGCCGCTGACAACGCTGTTGTAAGGACCGGCATAAAATATGTCATCACTAATGAACAAACCTATGGTGGCTTGAAGGCCAACAAGAAGCACCATGAGGACGCTAGCCCACCCGCCTAGTGGGTTGTGGCCTGCTGCTGGCGGACGGCTGGATTGGTTTTGCACGTAGCTAAATACTTTTTTCGGCGAAACGATAAACGATGCATAACGTGAATGCAGGGTGCCTACAAAGCCCCAAATCAAGCGGAACAGAACTAGGGCCAAGGCCGAGTAACCAAAATAGAAGTGGGTTTGTGTCCACTCAAAACCAGCCTCGGCAGTAAGCCAGGAACCGCCAAGACAAATAACCAGCGCCCAATGCCACAATCGAAGCGGTAGATCCCAAATCAGCGTGGGACGCTGGTCAGACGGCATTAGTTGTGTTTAGTTTTTCTGTCGGTAACTGTCGTGACAGCTTTTGCACGAAGCGCCTAATGCACCGAAGGCTTTCATGGTCGCTCCCTGTCCTTCAGCGGTGGCAGCTACGAGGGCTTGCGCGCGTTCGGTTGTGGTTGCTGCCTTCGCACTGAAGTCTGCATAGTCAGCCCAGATCGCTGCCTTTGCTTCAGTCTCAATGCCGCTTGCACTGGTATCCAGCGCAAACATGTCAGTAATGATGGGTGCAAGTTGAGCAACTTTCCCCGCATTTTTTTCAATTAATGCCGCATCGTAGGGGATTTGGCCTTTGGCTATCCCGACGATTGGGCCGAAGTATTGGGCCACAACTTTGAGCAAGCCTTGTCGCGCTTCGATGGTTTTTTGGGTGCGTTCGTCAGCCCAGCTGGTGCTAACGAAACTGAGCAGCAAGGAAAAAATCACAGCATTTCGGATCATGGTCATAGCTCTTATTGTGATGAGCGGTTAAGTCAAGCCAGGATAGAAGATACCTTGCTCTCGGTCACCAATCGATCGGTATCGCTTAGGTCTTGATACCTAATCGAGCATGCTTGACAGTTAGTGATGACAACGTTTCAGGAGGATGCGACATGTCGGATTCCATTTCCATCCACGGAGCCTGCCACTGTGGCGACATTACTTTTGCAGCCCAAGCGAGCCCTAAACGGGTGGTGATCTGCCATTGTACGGATTGCCAACAGATGTCGGGTGGCCCATACCGCAGTATTGTTCAGGTCAAAGAGGGTGAGTTCAGCCTGCTCAGTGGTGAGCCGAAGCTTTACTTCAAAGTTGGAGACAGCGGCAATCGCAGAGAATTAAGCTTTTGTGCCAACTGCGGATCGCATGTGTATGCCACATCGGTGGTCGAAGACGTACCCCAAGGAGAGCGTATGCTAGGTATTCGTACTGGATTGCTGAAAGAGCTGGAGCAACTTGAGCCCCAGTCACAAGTATGGTGTCAATCCAAAGTGTCTTGGGCACAAAACATTGCCAACCTCCCCGGCTTTGCCCAGCAATCATAGGCGTCGTTGAAAGAGCCGCTTTGATGAACATTCTTTACAGCTTCAGGCGATGTCCTTATGCCATGCGCGCGCGCATGGCATTGCTGCTTCAAGACTCTGAACTGGAATTGCGTGAAGTTGTACTGCGCGATAAACCGCCGAGCATGCTTCAGCTCTCGCCCAAGGGTACAGTGCCTGTTTTAAACACCACTGATGGGCAGGTGATTGATGAAAGCCTCGATATCATGTGTTGGGCCATACCCGCCGATAGCGAATGGTTTTCGTTGATGCAGCAAGCCCAGCAGCTAGAAAAAGCTCGCTACTTTGACGAGCACTTCAAACCGCACTTGGATGCCTACAAATATTATCGGACAGAATCCTCGGGTTCGCGAGATGAACACCGAGATCGGGCGGCAGGGCT
>CAJWZG010000051.1 GCA_913049565.1 uncultured Gammaproteobacteria bacterium | reverse complement strand
TATCTCATCACTTTGATCGCGTGGGTGCTAGCGGGCTTTACCGCGTTACAACAGCGGTAGAACCATACCGATCAGGCAACCGACTGAGGCGACCCAGACGAAAGAGCGTACATAGGCCGTCCCGGTGAGGTAGAACGCCAGATAAACAACTCGCAGTATCAGCCAACCTTGGGCCAAGACCACGACATCTGCGCCTTGCAAGATAGCAAGCACACCCAACACAAGGAACGCTGGCAACGTTTCCAATAGATTTGCACAAGCGCGCTGGGCTCGTTCAACGGTAGCGGTTTTTTCCGGCGTCTCGTCTCTCGAGCTAAACAGATAAGCCACCGATACGTTGCCTCCTATCAATGCGATTACGCTCGGCAACATAAGCTGTACGAGCAGCAATAACAGGCCCAAAAGAATCATTTCAATCATAGTCTTTCCCTCGTTTTCTGATGACGCGCTCTTTCCCGCCATGCGCAAACGACGCTAACCAATAGGCCGTATAGAAACAAGATGACTGCTGGTAGTGTGGGGCAGCGCGAACGCGGCAATATTTATCTTAGTCAAAAATGGAAAGTCGGTGAGCAAACCTATAAACCTCCCCTACACGCTTTACGGATCTTATGCCTCTTACTACACGGCCAAGTCTCGCTGCCTACTGCGGAAGAAAGGTATCCCGTTTGTCGAGCGCCTGCCAAGCGAAGCGCGATTTCGGGAAAAGGTGAGACCGACTTCAGGCTCCCATCGCATCCCCCAAATGCTAACGCCCAGTGGCGAGGTCATTCAGGACAGCGTGGAAATACTCGATCACCTAGAGCATCTGTTCCCTGACCTGCCAGCCTTTCCAAGCTCCCCGAAGCAGCGAACCTTTGTGCATCTAGTTGAACTGCTGGGTAGTGAAGGTTTGGTAGGGCTGGCTTGGCAGCATCGCTGGTTGTTCGAGGAGAACCTCGATTTTGTCAAAGCCGACTTCGGCCGTTCATTTCGGCCGCAGGGTAGCGATGAGGAATTACACAAATACGGCAACCTGATTGCCGAACGAATGATGAGCTACGGGCTACCACCAACAAATGAGCAGATTCGGGCGGCTTTAGACGCGCAGTACCTCGCTGTGCTGCAGCTGCTCGAAAGGCATTTGCAGCATCATCCCTATTTGCTTGGCGGACATCCAAGCGCGGCCGACTACTCCATCATGGGCGCGATGCATGCGCATCTTGGGCGCGACCCTGCCGGACTGCGACTTATGCAGCAACACGCCCCAAGGGTTTTCCGCTGGGTAGAACATATGCTGACGCCTGAGCTTCAGTCCCCTGAATTCTACGACTACCCGGTTACCTATCCGCCGAACGACGAGATACCCGAAACCGCCCTAGCCTTCCTCAGCCATCTGCTTGAACATTACGGGACACCCTTCGTGCTTAGCAGCCTGGCGTTCCAACAAGCAATGGATGCCCAGCAACCGAGCGTGGGCTTTGCCTTAAACGATGAACAAGACCAACCTACCCTTGAAGCAGAGGCCGTCGTTTTACATGGGACAACTCAGCGGCATCAGGCCAATCTGCATCATGTCTGGATCGCTCAGAGAGGTCAGCGCTACTTTCAGGCACTTAGCCCAGAGGAGCAACATGCAGTGCAATCCGCCATCGATTCTTCCATCGGCAGCGCGCTGCTCAATGCCCCGACCCGCTGGGTGATCGAGCGTCGTTTAAATCGACTTTGGATTGGTTAACAAATACACCATACGGCGCAGCAACCGCCTAGGCCACTAAAGAGGCCAGCACTCGTCTTTCGCCTGCAAAAGGTCGGCGCCCATGCATGACACGAAAGTTATCCACTAGCGCCACATCCCCTTGCTGCCACCGTAGGTCTACTGTCAGTTCCTCTGCCAGCGCAACGGCTGCCTGCATCGCATCGTTATTCAGAGGTGTTCCATCACCATGAGTGATCGCTTTTCGGCCGTCATTGCGCGCGTCCTGCCAGCCGAAAAACGCCGCGATCAACTGATTGAAGAATGACTGACTGCCGTCGTTAAGGGTTCGTACCGCCGGCAACACTGGGGTTGTTACCTGCAAAGAACCATCGGCGAGCCACGACCACTCGTAACTCAGCGCAGTTAGCTTCGCCTCCGCTTCAAGGCGGTTGTTGGCGCTCAGGGTACTGCGCCAACTGCGGCCTTGGCCGGAGGCCAGATCTTCATCCAAAGGCATGGTTTGGGAGTAACGCACGCCGCGCTCTGCACAGGCGGCAACAAAGGCAGGAGCATCAAGGGCTAGCCGTTCCAACAGCCAATCGGATCGGCAAATAGGCGTTGCCCCTCCTTTAAGTGCGGGCTGTTCACAGAAAAAAAACAGCTTCGAGGGATAGATAGGCGTCTGCGCCATTTCATGATGCAGGTAGATAGACACGTCGGGGGGTGCTTCATTCGCAGTGAACACCCGGTCTGTCCGGTTGCGACGCACTGCGTTAGACAGCGATTCAGCGTAAGTGAAATTTTGCCAGGCAAACGCCCGAATAAACTGGTCAAAGTGGCTGTCGCTAGATAACCCAAACCCTCGAAACACTACTGCCCCGCACTGATCGAGCTGTTCTTGTATTGAGGCGCGATGCATTGCTACCCAACCTGCTGCGCCCTGAACATCCATGCCACTGCCTGCGCAGTACATCCGTGGAAAAGCATCCGTTGTGGCAACCTGCTGGTTAGCCAGTGCTCTTAATTCAATATCTGGCATCAGTCGTATATCGCGTGGAAGGTATTGAAAGCGTCCGCGCAGAAAACACCCGGATCATTAAACCGTCGGTTCTTGTTGAGCGAGGAAATCTCACTCATTTCGCCTTCAGTCAACACAAAACCTGACACATCCAGATTTTCCTTTAAGCGTTCAGCCTTGCTGGTCTTGGGTATAACTGCCGTGCCGCGTTGCAGCCCCCAACGCAAAACCACCTGAGCAGCACTCACCCCGTGATGTTGCGCAATCTTAGCTACTTTGTTTTCACTGAGCACCGATTCCTGCTGAGTAGCCATATCCAGTTCCAAGTAAGAGGACGCCCCCAGCGGCGAAAAAGCAGTAACCGCCAAACCATACCCTTGAGCCGTTCGAATCAGCGCCTGTTGTGTGAGGTAGGGATGCGACTCAATTTGCAGCATGGCTGGCTTAACCCGGGCATAACTCATTAGGTCATGTAGCAAACCCGTGCTGTAGTTACACACCCCAATCTGCTTCGCCAAACCACGCTCTACCAAGGCCTCCATACCTGCCCAGGTTTCGCTCAGCGGCACAGGGTCTCGCTCCATCCGTGGCTTATTTGCTGTGGGGTCAAAGATCCATTCTGGTGGATAGCGGTCGTTAAAGCCGACGAACTTTAGTGCGATGGGAAAGTGTACTAGGTAAAGGTCGAAACAATCCAAACCCAAGTCGTCTAACGACTTTTGACAGGCGGCCTCTACATGTTCGGCTCGGTGATAGGTGTTCCAAAGCTTTGAAGTCACCCACAACTCTTGCCGAGTACATAGCCCATCGGCGATCGCCTGGGCGATACCCTGCCCCACTTCGGCTTCGTTACCATAGTCTGCGGCGCTGTCGAGGTGACGATAGCCCGCACGAATAGCCTCGTAAACAGCCTGCGCAACATCAGCCGCATCGATTTTCCACAGCCCCAAACCGACAGCGGGCATGACTTGATCACCAACGACGATGGTTTGCATAAGTGTATTATTCCTGTGTTGTACTGGGATTTAGTAGAAAGACAAGATTGTGGTCGTCGATGAAATCATCGATATCCACCATCTGATTTGTCTCAATAGATTGCTGGGCAGCACTTGCTACCAGCATGGCCCACATGCCCTGCATAGGTGTGGCGCTGTCCACTGCCTTGCCTTCTAAACGATCCATCAAGGCAATATGCTCAAAATAGGTGGAGCCATGGTGGCCGCTTTGCTCGATGGCTTTTGGATAGCTCAGCTCAGTGGTTTTCGATGGCGCGTTCTCGCCCATTCGCAGGGTTAGACTGGCGCTAGCGCCAGCGCTGCGGTGGATGTCGTGATACTCCTCGGTTTTCAACCGACCGGCATCACCCACCACAACCAACTCTTCGTAAAAGTCAGGACAAAACATATTCAAGGTGAAACTGGCCCTCACACCGTTTGCGTAATCAATGCCTACGAAGGCGTGATCGTCGATATCGGATTGCGCCCCGTTGCGCTCAAAATCGAGGAAATTCACTGCTTGGCCTCCGCCTGCGTAGACGCGCTGCGGCCTGCCGGCTGCCAGTAAGTTGATCAGATCAAAATAGTGGCAACACTTCTCGACCAGGGTGCCTCCGCTGAGCCGCTCAAATTTGTTCCACTGATCTACCTTGTCGAGAAACGGTGGCCGGTATTCGCTAACGCTGATGGTTTTGATGGATCCAAGCGTTTGGTTATCCAGCGCTTCACGAAACGCTTCGAGGTACTGGGGTTTGTATCGATATTGCAAACCTATTTGTATGAACGAAGCATAGTTGTTGTTTGCGCTCACGATGCCCGCGGCATCCTGCAAATCCGTTGCCATCGGTTTTTCCAGAAAGATCGGCTTTTGCGATTGCAACGCGGTTTGCAGCACCTCGTAGTGAGTGTAATTGGGTGTGCAGATCAGCAGCGCATCCGCAGCAGGATCATGACAGGCCGAGGCTAAGGTGTCGTAGCGCACCAACGGTTCGGACTGCAAAGATCGAAAATTCGCCTCGGCCACATCCATGCTCAGAGTCTGGGTATCGTAGATGCCGTGAATACGCGCTCGACCCAGCAACGCTGCTACGCGCATATGCTCTTGCCCCATGGTGCCCGTGCCAATCACCACCAAGCGGAACTTTGGCTCTTCGCGCTGGTACAGGTAGCGATCGTCATCAGAGACGTGGCGTTGTCCTGGTGCGTTCTCGAACCCGCGTAATCTCATTTTGCTCATAAAACGATGCTCAAATACCGTCAACTGCGGCGGCCGGTCGACCGCATAAAAGATACCAACCCCACAAGGCCGCGTTGCCTAGACCCAGCGACAAAATTAACGGCCAAAAGCTCCGGCTCAGGCCGTCTACCAAACCGATTGGGGAAAACAGCAAGTATAGCGCCAGCACGCAGGACAACAGTGTAAACGCGCAAGGAACCCGAAATCGCCACGGCTCCATCGATACCTTATGCGTAGCCGAGTACTGCCACACCTCGGTTTTTGGAAACAGATAACCCGTCACCAATAGTATGCCAACCTCAATGACAAACAGGATGGCGTATAAATGCAGGAAGTGGATATTGACCACGTCGTTGAACACAAACTGCAGCAAGCCATAGGCGATGAGATGAAAAGCGATGACCAGCTTAGGACCCAAGGCTGGCACCTGAAGGCTAAACAACCCAACAATCACGATTGCAACAATCGGAATATTGTAAAAGCCAGTGAACACGCGAATCACCTGCCAAAGACCATCTGGTGCGAACTGCAAAAGTGGCGCGACGACAAAAGAAAACAATGCGATAACGACGCTAACGCGCCGAGCTATGCGAAGCAGTGATGGGTCATCCAATTCGGCATGACCTCGACGCTGTCGATAGGGCAAGTACACATCCAGACAGAACAGGGTCGCTGCACTGTTTAGCAGTGAATTGAAGGATGAGAACACGGCTCCCAGCAAAACGGCGAGAAAAAAGCCCATCGCGTAGCTAGGCAGCACATCGGCTATCAAACGCGGGTAAGCCAGGTCGATCGAGGACAATCCGTCAGGCTGATTCGGCCCGCCGTAAAGATGAAACGCGATAACGCCGGGTAGCATCATCAAGAGCGGCACCAAGACTTTAAAGAAACCAGAAAACAGCACCCCTTTCTGACCTTCAGCCAAGCTCTTAGCGGCCAACGTACGCTGTATAACATATTGATTTGTGCACCAATAGAAGAGGTTGGCGAACACCATGCCGGTGAACAGAGTTGCGAAAGGTGTGGGATCTGTCGGCCCACCAATAGCATTGAGTTTCTGCGTCTCGGTGTTGGCTACCGTGTGAAGACCGGCAGCAAAACTACCGTCACCGAGAGCGATTAAGCCCAAAATTGGTACCGTTAGCCCGATCATCAACAGTCCAATGCCATTTAGCGTATCCGAGACAGCGACGGCCCTTAAACCCCCAAAGACAGCATAAAGGGCCCCGATGCAACCGATACCGACGATGGTGACCACTAACGATTGGGCATAAGACAGCCCGAGCAGTGTGGGCACATCGAACAGCTGCATTACGGCTATCGAGCCTGCATACAATACCGACGGGATGGTTATCAGGCCGTATCCGACCATAAACAACACCGCTGATAATGCGCGCACGGCGCCGTCAAAACGATCATTGAGAAATTGCGGCAACGTTGTAAAAGCACCGGCCAAATACCGGGGCAGAAATAAGAAGGCCATGCAGACCGTCGAGACGGCAGCGGTCACCTCCCAACCCATACTGCTGAGATTAAAACCGTAGGCTGAGCCGTTGAGACCGATTAACTGCTCAGCTGACAAATTGGTAAGCAGCATTGACCCGGCGATAAAGACGGCGGTTAATCCTCTCCCAGCCAGAAAGTAACCGTCTCGAGTAGCGACCTCACCGCGGGTTTTGAGGTAGGAAATCCACGCGACAAGTGCCATAAAAAAGGCGCAGCTGGCCAGCATCTGCGCCATCTTATCGACTCATGCTCTACGGGCAAAAACGGCAGGCAAAGACGACGAGCTAAAGACGTTCGATGACAGTCCCTGTGCCCAGTCCCCCACCGCAGCACATGGCGATCAATCCATAGCGGCCATTGGTGCGTTCCAATTCATGCAGCGCAGTGGTGATTAGACGTGCGCCCGTTGAGCCGGTCGGGTGCCCCAAGGCGATTGCCCCTCCGTTTGGGTTCACTTTGGCTGCATCGGCACCCACGGCCTTTTGCCAGGCCAAAACCACCGAAGCAAACGCCTCGTTCACTTCGAAGGTATCCATGTCATCAATGCTCAGACCCGTCTGATCAAGTACTTTTTGAGTAGCCGGAATCGGGCCTTTCAGCATGGTGACCGGATCACAGCCAACTAGCGTCGTCGCACGGATTTTTGCTCGGGGCGTCAGGCCATACTTTTCGACCCCTGCGGCACTAGCAAGAATCACCACCGCTGCGCCGTCCGATACCTGAGAACTAGAGCCCGCCGTATGAATCTCTTGTCCAGGTACCGCCTGTAATGAAGCCAGCGACGCCATATCAGTTGCCCGTAAACCCTCATCCTTCGACACCGTGTGCGTCTCGCCGGTTGGATTGCCTTCCAGATCAAGCACTGGGGCTTCAACAGGCACGATCTCGCGGTCAAAGCGCCCCTCGTCCCATGCCGCGATGGCTTTCTCTTGACTAGACAGACCGAAGGCATCGGTGTCTTGGCGTGAAATTTGGTATTCCTCGGCGATCATCGCGGCGCCCTGAAACTGGCTGGTGGGTTGATAATGCTGTATGTAGCTCTCGCCCATCGGCACGCCGCCAGCCATATTCGAGCCTAAGGGGATCACCGACATCATTTCAACACCGCAGGCCATCACGATGTCTTCCATACCCGAACCAATCATGGCGGCGCCCATCGACGTTGCCTGCTGGCTTGAACCGCACTGAGAATCTACGGTGGTCGCTGCGACTTCCTCTGGAAATCCTTGAGACAGCCACGCGATGCGAGCGATATTGAAGGACTGCTGATTAACTTGGGATACGCAACCGCCAATCACTTGACCCACGTTAGCAGGATCGATGCCCGCTCTTTCCAGAGCACCGCGCTGCACTTTCCCCAGCAAGTCTGCAGGCATCAGACCAGCAAGCCCCTTGCCGCGCTTGCCAATTGGACTGCGCGCTGCTTCCACAATATAAATATCCTGCATAAAAGTTCCCTCCCAGTTCTTTCTTTTAGTCGTATCTAGTCTTCGTATCTAGTCGCCGTGGCAAGCGGTTCTGTTTTCCGCGTTTCACTAACGCTTGAGCCAACGGTTTCTCGCTTGGCTGGTTAAGTGCTCAGGCGGCTGCCCAACAATGCACGAAAGTTGTCAGTATAAAATTTCTGTCGAGCACCCTCGCTCACGCCGCCCATGGTTTTTTCAAAACGTGCAATCGGATCATCCGTCCCTTCGTGATGCGGGTAGTCGGAGGCGAATAGCAGCAGGTCTTGAGCATCAGTGCTCAGCAACCAGCCAATGTCCTCACCGGCAAACGGCGTCACCTTGATATGTTTGTGTACGTACTCCGAGGGCTCCATTTTGACCTGAGACATATCCTGCAGGCGACGAAAGGCTTTGAACGCCTGATTCAAGTGCTTCATCCACGACACTATCCACGAAGCGCCTAGTTCAACAACAGCCACCCGAAGTTTCGGGAAACGGGAGAACACCCCGTCAAAAATCATCGCAGCTAAAAACAACTCCGCGTTGTACTGAATACCCATATAGGCAATTGCATCGCGAGGCGCGTCGCCTTCGGCATGCTCAGGTACTTTGCCACTATTGTTGTAGAACGACAGTGGCACAGGGTCCCAGCCACCGTCGGTGCCAACGTGGATCGTAATCGCCATATCCGCATCCTGAATTTTTGCCCAGATTGGGTCGTAATCTGGATGCGTGAAGGAACGCCCTCCCTTAGGAGCAATAGTATCGATCATTACCACGGTGAAATTTTGTGCAATCGCCGCATCCAGATAGGTCATGGCGAGCGCGGGGCCGTGGCGAAACGGAATGTAGGCCGCGGGGTGCATCCTTGGGTCGGTCTCACAAAAGCTGGCTAAACCTCGATTTAGTGCCTGCACTGAACCCGCGAAAATTTCTTGAGTGCTGGCACCCTGAACTTGATCGAACGCAGCCGTTGGAAAAACGATATGGGCCTTAAAGCCAAGCAAATCGTTGACGCGCACACGCTCATCGCGATCCCAAGCGCCCAACCCCTGAAAGCCCTTATGTTGCATGGACATAAACGACTGTTCCATCTCCGCGGTCAAACTCGGATCCTGCTGGCGTTTGATGAAGCCTGCTACCGCCAATTCCGCTTTTGCCAAGGCATCAGGCTTGGCATGATCGAATGCGGCAAGGTGCGGGCGCAGCTTTGCGTCGGCAAACTCAGCCAGCCAAGTCGGCGGCTCCATCATATGGGTGTCCGCATCATAAATATCGGTGCGGTGCGCGTATGTCATCGCCGACCCTCGTTAAACAGGAGACACCTATATCAACACAAGTAATCGGCCTTAGCCAACCTCCCAGCCGCCTGGGGCCACCGGCAACCGACAACCGACGACGGCGTTGTGAAGCACGACTGTGTTTTTGCGTTGCGCGCAGTGGTTTCAACGTTCCAAGTTGCGTTATTTCCCGGACTTTAAGCCCTCGTTCTGCTAGCTTTTCGCCGCAAGGAACCATGGAGAAACTAATCGTGACAGCAACGCGAACGTTAATCGGCGAATTTCGCAAGCCGAGACAAATGCTTGGCAA
This sequence comes from uncultured Gammaproteobacteria bacterium, assembly GCA_913049565.1. The sequence goes on along the minus strand of CAJWZG010000051.1, from coordinate 4,190 downwards.
CCAAGAGTACGACGGTCATCTATCCATTCACGATGACAAGATGGCAGAGGATTTGGGCTTTGCTGGGGCACCCATTGAAGGACCCACGCACTTCAGCCAGTTTGTTCCCCTTTTGCACGAGTGTTTCGGTGATGCCTGGTTTGAGCGGGGCTGCATCAGCGCCCATTATCAAACCATGGTGGTGGAGGGCGAAGAAGTTCGAGTGATGGTTGAAGAAGTTGATGCAGGCAAGACGGCTCGCATCAGCGCCGAGAAACGCGATGGCACACCGGTGCTGATCGGTACCGCTTCGATCGGCCCTGACTATGGCGAAACGGAACTGGATAGACGTCGAGCCAAACTGCGCGCTGCAGACCAATTGGTCATTCTCAGTGAGCTTAGCGTTGGTCAACTGGGTGCCGGCAATCCAGAGCAGGCGCAAATGGCCATGGATCAGAACATGGGGGCGATGTACCCCTTCAGTCTGGCACAAAAGCTGACGAAGATTACCGAAAACCACACCTATTACAGCCACGACAATCCGTGGGGCCGCGCGGTGATTCCCCTGGAGATGATCAGCGTACTCACCCAATACACCAGCGCTAGCGCCGGTTTTCGCACCAAGGGACCCGCTATTGGATTGTTTGCCGCACAAGAAATCAAAATGATCAACGGCCCACTGCTCGTCGACCACCCCTACAAACTCGAGCGCGAGATTATCGCGTTAAGCGAAAGCAGACGCACTGAATCGAATTGGATTATGACCCGGGTGATCGATGCCGAGACCGACGTGCTGTGTGCCGAGGTCATTCTCAACTCCGCAACCTTAAAAGACAGCTACGCAAATTATCGAACCGATGCCGCTGCATTGGGCAAAGATTTGGAGACCTGAGCACGCAATGGGCAGAAAAATTCTCTTCATTACGACGGATCAGATGCGCTATGACGCGCTGGGCTGCAATGGCGGCACTGTGGCTCGCACGCCGGCCATCGATGCACTGGCCGCAAACGGCATAAACTACCAGCGCGCCCACAACCAAAATGTGATCTGCATGCCAGCACGAGCCACCATCATGACCGGTCAGCATGTGGCCAGCCATGGCGTGTGGATGAATGGCGTTAGCCTCCCAGAAGAAACGCCAACCATTGCGCATTGGCTAAATCAGCACAACTACCGCACCGCTATCTTAGGTAAAGCACACTTTGAACCTTGGCTCGGCTCCGGCGAGGACTTCTATGAAAACCGCATGGCTGCTCTGGGAGAAACAGGGCCGCACCGCGGCTTTGAACATATGGAGTTAGCCAACCACTTTGGCATGCAGCACTCTCACTACGATTTGTGGTTGGCCGAGCACCACCCCGATATCGACGCTAAGCGCTATCGGGCAGTGACCGATAAAGGTCAGCAAAATATGGCCGCCAACGGGGACACCGGGGCGGTCCAAGTTTGGCCTACAGAGATACCTACCGAGCTCTACCACACCGACTGGGTAGCCCAACGCACCATGGCTTGGCTCGATACTCTGTCCGACGACGAGGACTGGTTCGTGTGGATGAGTTTTCCTGACCCACACCACCCGTGGGACCCGCCAGCCTCTGAGAAAAACAGGCTTAACTGGCGCGACGTACCGCTGCCGGATCTATACCCGGGCAGCCCTGAGGCCGCTATCGAAATGCTCAAAGACAAGCCCAAGCACTGGCTGGGCTACTTTGATGGCAGCCTGTGGGCCAATTTGGAGTCGCCTCGCGGGTTTAAACCCTGCGATATGACGGCTGATCAGATTCGTGAGATCAACGCCTATACCCATATCGAAAACGAGCTGATTGATGAGGCCTGCGGACGCGTATTCGACTACCTCAAAAAACGCGGCTGGGATGAACACACCGATATTCTGTTCACCACCGATCACGGCGAGCTGCAGGGCGACTATGGTTTGCTGTTCAAAGGCGCTTACCACGTCGATTCGTTAATGCGCCTGCCGCTAATTTGGCGACCCGCACCGAGCGCCGACATTGCGCCAGCGACGGTTAGCGCGCCGGTGGGTCATCTGGATCTTGCACAAACATTTTGCCAGATTGCAGACATTGCAGATCCGCAGTGGGTTGAAGGCAACCCCCTCCCCCACAGCGAGTTACAAGCCGACGAGCAGAAACGTGAGCGGGTGCTGACGGAGTGGGAGAGCGAACATGGCCCAGTGAGCCTGAATCTACAGAGCATCTATCGCGATGATTGGGTTTGCTCGCGATACGGCAAGAGCTCGCTGTACGAGGGCACTGAGGGCGAGCTATATCACTTGGCAGAAGACCCGGGCTCCTTGGTGAACCTATGGGACGATCCTGCCTATCAATCTCTGAAAAGTGATCTCGTCGCCGACCTTGACGACAATCTACCTCAGGCTCGAGAACCCAAATTGCCGCGACTCGCGCCGGTCTAAGATGAGTCATCGCACTCCTACAGGTCCGCTAGCTTATATGCAGCGCATGCGCAATTACTACTTGGCGCTTGGCTATGCCAATTCCTACGAATGGGCGCATAACCCCACGGTGCCTTTTCAAACGCCAAACAAAGCCGTGTCCCATAGCCGTGTCGCCTTGGTGACTACTGCAGCACCGTTCAAGGAGGGTGCCGGTGATCAGGGTCCGGGGGCACCCTACAACGCCAAGGCTAAGTTTTATCAGGTGTATGGCGCTGATGCTGCCAAAGACGAGTTCTTGGGCATCTCTCATGTGAGTTACGATCGAGGCCACACGTCAGCGAAGGACATCGGCAGTTACTTTCCGTTAAGGGCACTGCGAGTTGCCCAAGACCAAGGTCAAATCGGCAGCCTGGCTCCTCGCTACTACGGACTGCCAACCAACCGCAGCCAAGCGACGACTGTTCACCAAGATTGCGTCGGATTGCTGGCTATGCTGCAAGAAGATGAAGTCGATTTGGCAATCTTGGTAGCCAACTGACCCGTTTGCCATCAGTCGGTCAGTTTGGCCGCTAGACACTTAGAGGCGAACGGTATCGCCAGCGTGGTGATGGGGTGCGCCAAAGATATAGTCGAACACTGTGGAGTGGCCCGTTTCGTGTTCAGTGACTTTCCTCTGGGCAATGCTGCAGGTAAGCCCCAAGACTGGGATTCGCAACAGGCCACACTGGCGCTGGCCATCGATGTACTGGAAAACGCGTCAGCGCCGCGCACTACGATCACATCGGCGCAGCAGTGGCGGGCTGACGAATCTTGGAAAGACGACTTCTACAGCATTGAGAAACTATCGGCACAAGAGCTGGCCGAACGACGTGCCGAATTCGACAGGATCAAATCTCAAGCTAAAGAAGTAAAAGAAAAAACCCTCGCTACCTCAACGAAGCCTTGAGATCGATAAAAGTTCTGGGCATTCGCGCTGCGCAGTTCGGCCGCGCTGAACGCGTTCGACGCGATCCGGCCCGACCTGCTGATCTGCGTCGACCACGAGGGCGGGCGGGTGCAGCGCTTTCGCAGCGACGGCTTCACCCACCTGCCGACGATGCAGTCGCTGGGCGAACTCTGGATGCGCGACGCGATGCGCGCCACCCAGGTCGCGACCGCGGCGGGCCAGGTGCTGGCCGGCGAGTTGCGTGCCTGCGGCGTCGACTTCAGCTTCGCGCCGGTGCTCGACCTCGACCATGGCCGCAGAGCGAGGCGAGTCTAGGGCTCGTCCAAGACCGTGCTTGAGTACGTGGGAAAGGGATTCAAGAGAGAAGAGCTGGGATAAACTGGCCTGGCTCAGCTGACCTAGTTCTGAAAGTGTCGGATTATCATCAGCAACACGCAATGGGATACCACTGGCGAGACCCGCGAGAACCAAGAACGCGCATCCAGTCTGTGGAGCGCAAGGTACTTCGAGAGAAATCCCCGCACGCAAGGCTGCGGGGAACGCCTCCATACGTAGCGTGCGCCGTACATCAACGCAGCCTGTCCGATTTATCAAGGTGTCAGGCGCTTCATCACGCCACGAGGGCAGAATGAAAGCAAGGATGCACCCACCAGCGGAAATACTGAGGGAGCGTCCAATACGGTACCAGGGCGCATTTCTCCCCAAGATGACACGACGATGTCTCGAGGCCCTCAGTATACTAGCTTCCGATAGTTCTGGTCGAAAAGCTTCAACGTCGACCCCGAGTGCGATCTGGGCGTTTGGGTGGTCCTTCAGACAGGCTGGGAGCGCACCCAGGCAGTCGTGGA
>CAJWZG010000050.1 GCA_913049565.1 uncultured Gammaproteobacteria bacterium | reverse complement strand
AACCCCCAGGTTCGAAGCCTGGTATTCTATCCAGTTGAACTACAGGTGCGCTGAAGTGTGCGTTGAACCACACGACGCTAAGAATGGTGCACCACCCTCACCTCGCACGCAAGCTTAGGGCCAAGCATCGGCCGGTTTTCCTTAACTTCGTAACAATCGACCGGGCACTGCACCGCTGTGTTCATTATTGGTCAGCAAAATTTCACCGTTAACCACCGTGTTTAAAATACCGTCAGCCGTTTGCTTTAAGCGTTTCGCTCCTGCAGGTAAGTCGTGCACGACATCTGGCATGCGCGCGCCAATGGTGTTTGCATCAAAAACCACCAGATCCGCCGCCATGCCCTCGCGCACCAAACCTCTATCATGCAGGCCCCACAGAGTTGCTGTGTTGTAGGTAATTTGTTTTACCGCCTCTTCGAGCGTCATAGCTTGCTTCTCGCGCACCCAGTAACTCAGTAGATGGGTTTGCAGCGATGAATCCATGATCTGCGATACATGCGCACCGGAATCTGAAAAAGTAATCACAGAGCGGGGATGTTTCATCATATCCAGCACTTGCGACTGATCTTCGTTGGCGATGGGCTGACGGAAAAACATCTTCAAATCGCGTTCCAGCGCCATATCGATCATCAGTTCGACAGGGTGCACACCCTTGGCGCGAGCCAATTCAGCCATCGATGGCTTGTCGTAGACCATGTCATCCATTGGATAAATGTATTCCCACTCTGGAGGCCGCGCCTCTGCGCCGACAACCCGCGGCCCGGTGTATTCGCGGCTGGCAATCTCCACCAGCTTCGCTTTGATCTGAGGGTCGCGCATTTTGGCTGCCTGTTCCGCAAGCGGGAGCTGGCGAAATTCCGACCAATATTCCCAGCTGTCGAAAGGCGTATTACTCTCGAAAGACAGCAAGCTGGAAAGCGCTCGACTATGCACTTGGGCAAACATGCGCCCACCAGCCGCCGCGGTTTCATCAAGCAAATCAAAGTAGGGCCGCCACAAATCAGGGGCGGCACGGACACTGAACATACCCCAGGTTTGTGGCACCCCGGATTCCACGGCTAAATCGCGCAAGCGACCGTGATACTCGGCGATGCGTTGTGTGTCTCGGCCTGGGGCCTCACCGGCTATTTCAAACAACCCCTTACCCGTCTCGCCTACGGCATTGACGATAGCGCGAACCTCATCCCACTCTGCTAGCCGACTCGCAACAGGTCGATCGTCGGCGGTGAGGTGATTAAACGTACGAGATGTTGAAAACCCGATAGCACCCGCTTGCACCGCTTGCTTGACCAGATGCTGCATTTGCCGCACATCGTCCTCACCGGCGGCATCAGAAAATGCGCGCTCGCCCATGACGTAGGTACGCAGTGCTGAGTGCCCAATGTAACCGGCGTAGTTTATGCCCTTGGGTAACTCATCAATAACGTTGAGAAACTCCGGGAAGGTTTCCCAACGCCAGTCGATGCCCTCAAGCATGGCGTCTCTCGATAAATCCTCGGCTCGTTCCAGATTACGGAACACCATGTCTGCATCTTCTTGTTTGCAGGGCGCGAGGGTAAATCCGCAGTTGCCCATCACGACGCTGGTTACCCCGTGATAGCTTGAGCAAGAACCAATGGGATCCCAAAAGATCTGGGCATCCATATGGGTGTGTCCGTCGACGAACCCCGGCGAAACAATATGTCCCTCGGCGTCAATGGTTTGTTTTGCGCGTTCGTTGATACGCCCGATGGCGACAATTTTACCCTCGCTCACGGCAACATCTGCGCGGTAACCGGGATTGCCTGATCCATCAACCACCGTGCCGTTTTTAATCAACAAGTCGTAGGTCATTTGCTCTCTCCCATAGGCCAAAACCTGCAATTCATCATGTTAGCATGACATTTTAGAGTTCTGGCACCGCCCTCAGGACAACTGGTTTTATGCAATACGCCGACAGCTATCCCAGAATTGCGTTCAAAGTACACTCGGGTAATGGGCCGTACCTACTGCTTGTCCATGGTTTTTTATCATCCAGCGCGCAGTGGCTGGCCAACGTAAAAGCTCTAGCAGACGTGTGCCAGCCAGTCACCGCTGAGCTGTGGGGCCACGGCAGTTCTCCTGCGCCAAGTGACGTTAAGTGTTACTCACCTGAATCCTACCTCGCACAATTCGAACAAATTCGACAGCAGCTGGGTGTTGACCGATGGTTTGTCTGCGGTTACTCGCTGGGTGCGGGGCTGACCATCCGCTACGCCCACGATTTTCCGCAGCATGTATATGGCCACATTTTTACCAACTCCAACTCGGCCTTGGCAGATACTAATCAGATACAGGAGTGGCTTTCAGGAGCAAGCAAATCTGCCGCTAACATTCGGGGCGGCGGATTAGCTGCTATCGATCGAATTCCAGTACATCCGCGGCGCGCCAGAAGTTTACCCGAAGCCGTTAAAGCCCCGCTGCTGGCCGATTGTGCGCAACTGAAGCCTGAGGGAGTCGCCAACACCCTTGAGCATACGAACCCGTACACAAGTATCCGACAGCTAGCGCCTTCCAACAGCCGACCCGTTTTACTTTGTTGCGGTACAAAAGAGCGGCGCTTCGCCGACAACCGGCGCTGGGCAGAATCTCATATGGCAAATCTCACCATTGTTGATATCGAGGCCGGACATGGCGTGAACATGGAAGGCGCCCAGGCTTTCAACGAGCAGGTTTGCGCCTTCATCCGAACACACACCAACGACTAGTCGAACCCACCGAGACAGCAGATGAAGGAAAAACAGCCACAACGCCCTCGACGCAGCACGCTAGCCGTGCCGGGCAGTTCGACAAAAATGATCGAGAAAGCAGCCGCTTTGACTGTCGATCAGGTGTTGCTCGATCTTGAGGATGCGGTTGCCGTAGACGCAAAAGCAGAGGCTCGGGGAACCGTTATCAACGCATTGAATGATCTTGAATGGTCAGCCAGAACCGTCAGTCTACGCATCAACGATGTTGCGACCCCGATGTGCCATGACGACATTATCGAGGTGGTCAGCAAGGCTGGCGCGAATTTGGATACCATCGTACTGACCAAGGCCAAATCCGCAGGTGATGTGCGCTTCCTCCATTTGCTACTGCACCAGCTTGAGCAAAAGCTCGGGCTAAGCAAACGAATCGGCATCGAGTGCCTTATCGAAGAGGTGGAAGGTCTGCTACATATCGAAGAAATCGCAGCCTGCTCTGACCGCATCGAAACACTGATTTTCGGTGTTGGCGACTACGCCGCCAGTCAGCATATGCCGCTGGCTTCAGTGGGGGATTCCGGCGCCTACCCCGGCGATTTATGGCACTACCCCAGGTTCAAATTGACCATTGCCGCGCGAGCTAACGGCATTGCTCCCATCGACGGGCCCTTTGCCGATTTTAGCGATCCAGACACACTGCTCACTCAAGCCCAAAGCGCGCGCACTATCGGTATGGCGGGTAAGTGGGCAATTCATCCTGCCCAGATCGATTCGATTCAATCAATATTTACGCCGTCTGCTGAGCGTATTGCGATCGCGCGCAGGCAGAAGGCAGCCTACAGGTTGGCGCAAACAAATGGGCAAGGCGCCATCAATGTCGATGGTGTAATGGTGGATGCAGCGAGTATTCGTACCAATCAAAGCTTGCTCGATCAGGCGGATCTTCTTGGTCTCTAACGCCTATTCTGAGAAATCTACGCAAGCCCTGTTACGCCGGGTTCGTCAGTGCACTCTGTGCGCAGAGCATCTTCCTCTGGGAGCCAATCCCATTTTTCGATTCGGCTCTACTGCGCCAATATTGCTGGTCAGTCAGGCCCCGGGCACTGCAGCCCACAACACCAACATGCCGTTCAATGACCCTAGTGGCGTAAGACTTCGGCGTTGGCTCAGCGTGGACGCAGATTGCTTTTACAACCCCGCCAACTTCTCGTTGCTGCCCATGGGGTTTTGCTACCCGGGCAAAGGCAGCGGGGGTGATTTACCACCCCGGCCCGAATGCGCGGAACAGTGGCGACATCAGCTATTAGCGAGACTAACCCACGTTCGTTTAACGCTGCTGGTTGGTGCCTATGCGGTACGCTGGCATCTGGGCAAACCGCGCGATGGCTTAAGCGGCTTGGTAGCAGATTGGAAAAGCCGCTGGCCCGACACCGTTGTACTGCCGCATCCCAGCCCGCGGAACACCCGGTGGCTACAGCAGCGGCCTTGGGTTGAAGAGGATATCGTGCCCGCTCTGCAAAAGCGCGTAGCAACCCTCCTCAACAGGTCAAACTGAGTCAGGCATGAACTCAGTAAGAGCGTGGCAAGTCCAAAACATGCTCTGATACAAAGTTGCAAATCATCTCTTGCGAGATAGGCGCAATGCGCATCAAACGTGCTTCGCGCCAATAGCGCTCAACGTGATACTCCTTTGCATAGCCAAATCCACCGTGGGCCTGCATGGCTTGGTCTGCGGCTTGAAATCCCGCGTCCGCCGCCAACCACTTGGCCATATTCGCTTCGGCGCCGCATGGCAGTCCATTATCAAGCATCCATGCCGCCTTGCGAATCATCAGTTCCGCGGCATCGAGACGCATTTTTGCCTCAGCAAGCGGAAACGATACGCCTTGGTTTTTGCCAATGGGGCGGCCGAAAACCACGCGCTCATTGGCGTAACCCACCGCCCGCCGCAGCGCGGCTTTACCGATGCCAAGCGCCTCAGCAGCGATCAAGATGCGCTCCGCGTTGAGGCCAGATATTAGGTACTGAAAGCCCTTGCCCTCTTCGCCAACACGATCGGCAATGCTGACCGGTAAATCGTCATACACCACCTCGCAGGTAGCCACCGCGTTACGGCCCACTTTGTCGATAGGTGAAATCGTCACCTCATCCCGCTGCAATTCAGCCAGCAGCAGCGTCATGCCGTCAGTGCGTCTTTCTACTTCATCCCGCGGCGTTGTGCGAGTTAGCAACAGCACACGCTCTGACTGCAATGCCTTGGTTGTCCAAACTTTACGGCCTCGCACAATATAGTGGTCGCCTTCACGTCGCGCGGCGGTTTTGATGGAAGTGGTATCCGTCCCCGCATCCGGTTCGGTGACCCCAAAAGCTACATGCAGTTCGCCGCGAGCAACGGGTGGCAAATACTTTTGTTTCATATCCTCAGAGCCGTACTTGACGACCGGCTCCATGCCAAACATCGACAGATGCAGTGGGGTAGCCCCGTTCATCGCCGCACCCGATGCCGCCACTTCCTCAAGCACAATGCTTGCTTCTGTTATACCTCGCCCGCTACCGCCATAGGCTTCAGGAATAGCGATACCGATCCAGCCTGCCTCTGACATGGCATTGTAAAAATCCCAAGGGAACTCGTGATCTGAGTCTTTTTGCGCCCAGTACTCGTCCGGAAAGCCTTCGCAAACCTTGGCTACCGCATCACGAATCAGGTCTTGTTCTTGTGTCAGCGAAAAATCCATAACCACTCCCCGTTTGCCCGACTTGACTTTCTACAGTATAGAAAAGGTTCACGTTACCACCGACAGCCGAGGAATCCATGGCAACCGAACAAACGCTGACCCTTCAAACCGAACGCATGCAGGCCCATATCGAGGATGGCATTGGCTGGATGACATTCAACAACCCCGCACGCCATAACGCCCTCTCCCTTGAGATGTGGGAAGGCATCGGCAACATACTCGAGCACTTTGCAACCAACGATAGTGTGCGTGTGGTGATAATGCGCGGGGCCGGTGGCAAAGCATTCGTCTCAGGTGCGGATATCTCGGAATTTGATAAAGAACGAGCCAACGCTGAGCAACGTGCCAGCTACGGCGTTACCGCAGGCCGAGCTACCCAATGGCTGTCAACAATAGAAAAGCCTCTGATCGGCCTCATCGAGGGCTATTGTATCGGCGGCGGATTAGCTACAGCTTTAGCCGCCGACGTGCGCTTCGCCACGCCGGATTCACGTTTCGGCATACCGGCAGCAAAACTTGGTCTTGGCTATGAATACGAGGGGCTGTCGAAACTGGCTCGTCTGGTTGGATCCAGCCGCGCACGCGACATTATGTTCTCTGGTCGATTCATGCCAGCCAGCGAGGCGCAAGAAATGGGGTTGATCAACTTCATTGAAGAACGCGCAGAGATCGAAGCAGCCTGCATCGATTACGCTACAACCATTGCAGGTAACGCACCGCTCACCGTGAAGGCGGCAAAGGCTGCCATCAATGCGTGGGAGCGCGGCAGCCGCAAAGACGAAGTCGAACAGGTAAGAGCCATGGTCGATGCGTGTTTTGACAGCGAGGACTATCGCGAAGGTCGCAAAGCCTTTGCCGCAAAACGCAAGCCAGAGTTCAAAAACCGCTGATCAGAAAGCATCATGCATCTGCTAGCATGCCGCTTTTGCGTAATACAACACTCTGAGACAACGTTATGAATGAAGCCGTCACCGCCTGCGTTATCGTGATTGGTAACGAAATTTTGTCTGGGCGAACCCAAGACATAAACCTCAATCACATCGCCAACACGCTGGGTAGTTGGGGCATTCAGGTTCACCACGCCAGAGTGATCCCTGACGATGAAGACATCATCGTCAACACGATTAACGACGTGCGCCAGACCTATGACTATGTTTTCACTACCGGCGGAATTGGCCCGACGCATGACGATATTACTGCTGTCTGCATCGCCAAGGCTTTCTCTGTGCCTGTTATCCAGCATCCGGAAATCGCTGAGCGCATTCGGCAGCGGCCGGCGCCTGACGACATTATGACTTCTCGACTCTTAATGGCACGAGTCCCTGATGGCGCAGCGCTTATCGACAACCCAAACGGCGGGCCACAGGGTTTCGCAATGGAAAACGTGTATGTGATGGCAGGCATACCCAGAGTCATGCAGGCTATGCTCTCTACGCTTGAAGGCAAGCTTAAAAGCGGCTTTGTTATCCGCAGCCATACTGTCAGGGCTTACACTGGGGAGAGTTCTATCGCAGATGCTTTGGCGCAGATTCAACAAAAGCACCCAGAGGCGGATATCGGCAGCTATCCATTTTTGCGCGAAGATCGATACGGTACCCACCTTGTAATCCGGGGGGCCGATATTAGGCTGTTAGCAACCATCGCTAACGCCGTAATGAACGCCGTTAGCGCAATTGGCGAAACCCCAGAGGATCTGGGTTTAGACGCAGATACCAGCACATAGACCCATGTGGACCTGTCTGGGAATTCGGTTAGCGATACTGTTTCCGTCGAGCTGGGTTCTTTGCGTCGGGCTGTTGTTGAGCCCGATGATCGCCGTTGCAGCCGCGCAAACTCATATCTCTGTAGCGGTAAACACCAGCAACCCATCGGTGCATTTTAACAGCGGGCCGCAGTCAAATCGGGTATCTGCTGCACAGGCGGCACTGGCTAAATGCCGCGAAGTGCTCGCGAAAACTGATCAAGAGCAAGGAATGGGCGTTTGTGAGTTAGTGCGCATGGACGGCATCGCAGTCACGACCGCTGAGGAACTGCTGCCAAGAGGAGCAGCTGTACCGCTATACCTTTGGCGGTTTAAAACTGCCTCTGCAACCGTCTATCTCGCCGGCACGATTCATGTACTGAAGCCGTCTTTATACCCCCTGCCACCGCAGTTTTTGCAGGCCTACCAGAACACAAACAACTTGGTATTTGAGGTAGATCTCAGCCGCTACCCACCGGTTCAGGTAAGGCAGCTAACCCGTCAGTACGCCGAGATGGAGGCACAAAGCCTGCGGCAGAGTTTACCCGCTGACACTTACCAACAATTGGTTGAGGCAGGCAGGCTTTACGGGCTTCCAGTAGGCCAGATGCAGGCTTTTAAGCCCATGCTGGCGTTCCAGCAGCTGGGTATGATGAGTTTTCTGGCATTGGGCTATGACCCCGACTTTGGCATCGATCATTACTTTGGTCAGTTGGGGCAAAAACACCCGGAGCAAGTTCTGCAGCTTGAGACTCTAGAATTCCAGTTTAATCTGCTGCTCAACCAGCCGCTGAACGTACAAAATGCTGTCTTGCAGCAAGCTCTCGATGAGCTGCCAAACATCGAATCCGAAACCAGCGATATGATCAGTGCCTACTTTGCCGGACGGGACGCAGAACTGTTGGCCTTGATCGAAAATCAAGTCGGTGATCACCCACTCGCTAAGGCGTTTAACCAGCAGCTGATTGACCAGCGCAACAAACATATGGCGCGAAAAATCACCGGCTATCTGGATACGCCTGACAGCTATTTTGTACTGGTTGGCGCAGCGCACCTCATCGGACACAACGGCATCGTGGCCATGCTCGAGCGGGCCGGTTTTCCTGCCCAGCGCATATACTCTGACCAGTTACTTCCAGAAATCCGTCGGTAAGGCATGCTCGACACTCTTCACTTTCAACCCGCCCGAGGGCTAGCGAACCCAAATCTGCAAACCATGATCGGCAGCGTTGGGCGAAAACTGTTCAAACCCAGTTGGCTACAGGGGTTTCTCGCTAGGGCAAAACACAGGGATATTCATGTGCTAGGCCGGCACCTAACTGCCCAATATGATCTGGTTCGCGATGACGATGCGCCATTGGTGATTGTCATTCATGGCTGGCTCGGCAGCGCTGACTCGAGCTACGTCTTATCTAATGCCCATACCCTAAATCGAGCCGGTTTTCATGTGGCGAGACTCACACTGCGCGATCACGGCGGCACCGCTCACCTGAATGAGGGGCTGTTTCATTCAGCGATGATCGACGAGGTTGTGGCCGCCGTGCGTTTTATCATGGAGGATTTTGGCGCAGGACGGGCTGGCTTGGTTGGGTTTTCTATGGGCGGTAACTTCGCCTTACGGCTTGCCAAGCAGTTGCCTCAGTTAGTCACGCTGGCAATCTGCCCTGCGGTAAGCCCACGCTACACCGTTGAGCAAATTGGCGGTAGTGTGATCTACCAGCGTTATTTTATGGGTAAGTGGCGCGCTCTATGGGAGCAAAAGCAGGCGGCCTATCCAGAGACTTATGATTTTTCCTCGACCTCGGGTTTGAGCAATATCCACGCGCTTACCGAGCTCTTTATTGCCGAACACACTGAGTTTGATGATCTTGAATCGTATTATGCGGCCTACGACCTCACCGGAGAGGCATTAACCGGGGTTAAGGCCAACATACTCGCTGCTATAGATGATCCCATCATTCCGCCCGAACACTACGATATGCTGCCAAGCTCCGTCGAAGTGCACCTGACCGAACGCGGTGGACATACGGCTTACATCAAAAACTGGCGCCTAGAGAGCTGGGCTGACGATTATACCCGGGTGTTTTTTACGGAACGTCTGAATTCGTAATCATTCAACGATCTCGTGTGGGGCGGCGTTTTCTTCTTGATGCTGAATCCTTTTGTCAGCGGCCATGGCCTACACGTAAGCGGGGTGCTTGACATGCGAAAATCGCCGGCGTCAATCGAGTAACGATTCGCTAACTTCGCTTTCCCCCGATAAACGATCTGCCCGTCTTCTTTGCCCCGAAAATCGGCTCCGAGCTTCGCGGCCACACCGATGCTCGCAGGTTTATTTGGTCGGATAAACAGATCAACCCGCTCGAAGGAGCCTTGCTCGAATGCCCAGCTGAGGGCCATTGCGGCGGCTTCGGTACAAACCCCTTAGCCGGTAGCAACGCGTCCAACCCAGTAGCCCATTCGACCGTCGTAGTCACCTGCAAACCGGCGGCTGATCTCAACGCTACCCATAATTTGGCGTTTGTCTACATCAGTGATCACCCACCGGTAAGCGGTACCCTCCTGCCAAAGATTGTGGCTTTCTGCGACCCAAGCTCGAGCGTCTACCAAGGAAAAGGTAGGGGAACACCAATCGAGCCACGGACGGATATGCCCTACAGACCCAAGGATCGCATTTTTCAGCTCACTGGCGTCTCCAGACTTGAAGGGGCGTAACGAAACTTGCATAGAAAACTCCGGAAAAGTCGCCTCTATTGCATGCTATTTTATCGAAGCGCTCATCACCGTTTGTCAGGTTAACGCCACCTTTCGTCTGCATACGCGCCCAGGGACGGTCGTATCAAAATTCCTCTAGCCTTAGCCGCTGGAATTTGTCGTTGACTCTTCCCGTTTTCGAAAGGCGTAAGCCAGCAGGACGAGTACCGCAGCGATGCCCAAGTAGTACTGGATCATGTAGGTGAAAACCGGAGACATGCTTTCTAAGCCACCATCCGTCGCCTCGCCGCCCAACAGGCCTGCAAGCACACCACCGATGGCTGAGGCGAGAAACCAAAGGCCAAACATTTGGCCTACGTAGCGTTTTGGCGAGTAACGAGAAAACGCGGATAACCCAATGGGCGACAAGGCAAGTTCACCCCAAGTTTGAAGGAGATAAGTAACCAACAGCCACTGCAGGCCGATGGGCGCAGATTCCAGCGCAACACCGACGGCCAACAGCATGACCAGAAAGCTCAATCCCATGAACATCAGGCCCAGCGCAAACTTAAGCGGCAAAGAAGGATCAAGATTACGACGCCCTAAATAAGCCCAAAATGCGGCAAACATGGGAGCAAAGATCACGACGTAAATCGGGTTGAAGAACTGAACCCAAGACACCGGCATGACGAAACCTAAGATGTTTAAGTCGCTGTAATCGCGTGCAAACAAGTTGAGTGAGCCGCCGGACTGGTCGAAACCTGACCAAAACGCCGCAGCCGCGACAAAAAGCACGAACAATAGCAGCACATTTTTACGTTCTGCGGTTTTCAAACCGGCAAACCCGTAGAGGTAGACAAAGTAAATGCCTGCAATCGTCGTCAAAGCGTACGCGAGATTTTCGGCGAATACACTGGCTTTGATATCTACCATTTCGATGCCAAACCCCAGCACAACTAAGCCTGCTAGCACACCGACGGCGAGCGCCCGACGGCTCAGACGACGTCGCCGCTCTTGGGACATTGCATTCGGCTCAAGACCGGCATCACCTAACAAGTGTCGCGTGCGCAGGAACTGAATCACGCCGAAAATCATGCCAACACCGGCTGCTCCGAATCCCCAATGCCAGCCAATCCTTTCTCCCAGCAAACCGCAGACCAAGTAGCCTATGGTTGAGCCGATGTTGATCGACATGTAAAAAATCGTGTAACCCGCATCTCTTCGACCATCGTCATCGGCGTAAAGCTTGCCGACAATTGTAGAGATGCTGCTTTTCAAAAGACCACTGCCGATGGCGACCAGCCCTAGGCCAAAAAACAGACCGGAATCAATCGGTACTGCCAAGGTGAGATGCCCCAGAGCGATAATAACCGCGCCATACAAAACCGCGCGCTGATGACCCAACAGGTTATCCGCCAGCCAGCCGCCGGGAACCGCCAAGAAATACACCATACCAACATAGATGCCATAGACCGCTTGGGCTTCTAACTGACTCATGCCCAAGCCTGAGTTTGCCGCGGTCACGACGCCTGTCATATACAACACAAGCAATGCGCGCATACCGTAGTAAGACATGCGCTCCCACATTTCAGTCAGAAATAAGGTTCGAAGCCCAATCGGGTGGCCGAAAAATTTTGTGTCGCTGGGGATCATTGATCTGCCTTGGTTGAGACGGAAGTATCTGTAACGGCTAGCGGTTACCGAGCTTTTAAGGGTTTTACCAAAGGCGGGAACTTTGTCAGCAGGTGTGCAGCTCGCCGAGGACGAGGCAGTAGTTCGCCAGCACAGTTAGGGCACACCTCACATGCCTCAACGCACAGGGCATAAAACCTGCACTCAAATGAGCAGATCCACGCTGCCGCCGCCTCAGCGGGTAGATCTTATTCGCGTCGCTAGCAGTGTGTTCTCATCTCCAGCAAAAGTTGCCTCAGCGTTGGCCTAGGAAATCAAACCAGCTGGCCAATCCCCCGCCTTTAACAGCATGGAAGGTAACCTCTTGCCTAAGATCGGCTCAAGCCACTGAGCGCCTTGCAGTAATGGTTCCATCGCCAAGTCGTGAGCCACATCACTTCGATTGAGCATATAGACCAAATCTTCGGTAGCGATATTACCGCTGGCGTTGGGCGCGAAGGGACAGCCACCGATACCGCCGATGCTAGCATCCAAGGTTGAAACACCGGCCAGCATGCTCGCAAAAGCGTTGCCGATACCCGTATTGCGCGTGTCGTGAAAGTGCCCGCGCATGGGTACTGTGCCAGCGATTTGCTTTAAGGCATCGAAAGCTTGCTGAACTTGCCAAGGCACACCTACCCCAATGGTGTCGGCCAGCGCTATCTCAACCGGCCCAGCGTCGAGCAGCGCCTCAGCGGCTGCCAGCAGATTAGAAAGAGGTACTTCTCCTTCAAACGGACAACCAAACGCCACAGCGAGAGTGACCTGAACAGGGAAATTCGTTTGCCGACCGTCCAGGATTACCTCGCGAGCCATGGCAACCGAGTCCGCGACACTTTGTCCTTGGTTGCGTAGACCAAAGGTGTCGCTCACGGGCACCACTATTCCCGCTTCGTCCAATGGCGTTTCACGCAGGCGGCGATAACCACGCTCGTTCAGGATCAAACCCGTGTACCGCACATCGTCGCGAAGCGGCAAGCCTGCGCATACCGCCTCTGCATCAGCCATTTGCGGAACTCGCTGCGGGTGCACAAAACTGGTGACTTCTATGCGCTTGCTGCCTGCGGCAAGGGCATGGTCAATCAACTGCAGCTTTTGTCCCGTGCTTAGTAACTTATCCTCATTTTGCAGCCCGTCTCGAGGGCTTACTTCCATAACCGTGATCGAAGCAGGCAACATGAGAGACTCTAGAAACCTTCTCGAAGACTGACCGTTTTGTTGAATACTGGCAGGCTCCCTTCGGCTTGCTCGTCTTGGCAAAAATACCCCTGTCGTTCGAATTGAAAGCGCTGCGCACCGTGCTTCATAATTGCTGGCTCAACCACGGCCTCATGGACGGTCAGCGAATCCGGATTGATATCCTGCAAAAACGTTTGTGCTGATGGATTAGGCACTTTAAAGAGACGGCCATAATCCATGACACGAACCGGCACACCTGCCTGACTGTCGACCCAGTGCACAACTCCCTTGGGTTTCAGACCGGAGGTGTCCTGACCGCTCTTGGAATTCGCAAAATAGGTGCAGTTCAGCTGCACGACTTCGCCGCTGTCATTCTCGATAACCTCGTCGCAACGGATGATGTAGGCATAGCGCAGCCGCACCATTTCGCCCGGTGACAGCCGCTTCCACTTTGACGGCGGCTCGTTCACAAAGTCATCGCGCTCTATGTAGATCTCGGAGGAAAATGGCAGCTTACGACGGCCCAAGCTTTCGTTTTGCGCATGCCAAGGCCCGTCCAAGGCTTCACTACCATAATAGTTAGTAATCACGACTTTCAACGGGTTCAGGACTGCCATACCCCTTGGCGCCGTCGCTTCAAGTTCTTGCCGAATACAAAAGTCGAGCAAATTCATTTCAATCGTATTGTCTTGCTTGGTGACACCAATACGCTGACAAAACTCTCGGATCGCTGTCGCTGGCACGCCTCGGCGACGAAGCCCAGCGATGGTTGGCATACGAGGATCATCCCAGCCACCAACTAAAGCCTCATCAACCAAGCGGTGCAACAACCGCTTGCTCATTACCATGTACTCCAAACCTAGCCGCGAAAACTCGATCTGCGGCGGGTGGTAGTTGATGGCGATATTGTCCAACACCCAATCGTACAAAGGCCGGTGATCTGCAAACTCCAACGTGCATAGAGAGTGAGATATATGCTCGATGGCATCGCAAATGCCATGAGTAAAGTCGTACATCGGAT
>CAJWZG010000049.1 GCA_913049565.1 uncultured Gammaproteobacteria bacterium | reverse complement strand
CGTTGGCTTTCATTCTCGTTGCGATCGACTGTGGAAGAATGTTGAGGAGCAGTTCTTCGTTTTTCAGTTTTTCTGATTCGATTCGAGAAAGGTGCTCTTCTTCCCGGTCAATTAAGTATTTTCGTTCTAGCGCCGAATTTATCCTGGCAGCAAGAATCATAAAGTTGACCGGTTTTGTGATGAAATCTTGCGCCCCAGATTCTAAGCAACGATAAACAGTCTCTTGTTCGTCCAGAGAAGAAACCACGATAACTGGGATGTTGTTGCTCTGTAGCAGGTCCCGGTTCCTACCCAAAATTTCGTAGCCACTGAGATCGGGCATCAAAATGTCTAGGAGCACTAGGTCTATGGGCGTTCCACTTTTCAATATTTCTTCGGCGTCTAAACCAGAGTTGGCTATGGACACGGAGTGTTTCGCAGAGATAAGTTTCCTGCGCAGATATTCAGTGTTTGCTGGGTTATCGTCTACAACTAAGATGGACGAAGGATATTTTGTTTCTAAAACGTCTGGCGTATCTTCCAACGACTCAGAAAATTTGCCAACCAACGTTACATCGTCTTTGCTTAGAACTTTGTGCTCGACAAGCGATTCTACGGAGATGATCGAACCACTCTGCAGGCTAGCTACGTTAGCCTTTAGGTCGCTAGTTGCAATTTCAATTTTACGAAAATCTTCTTCGAAATTTGCAAAAAATTCAGATGGCCCAACGTTCGCGAACCAGGTTAGGTGGCCATTGATTTTTGACACGAACTCGTCTGTACAATCTTTGAAAGCTCGCGCTTGGATATTTAGTTGCGAAAAAACGTCCTCAAGTGAAAAATTATGGGCAGCAAACATCTGATCGATGTATTGAACAATGCTATCTCCACTTTGATTAATGGCCATGAGCGCTTGCTGAGCTGCCGTCGAGTTGGCTACCTCGTTATCTTCAAGTTCCTCCAGCAACAACTCGGAAAACCCGCAGACAATATTCAAGTGAGTTTTAAGGTTGTGTCGTATTTTTCCGATCAGTAGGTCATTGAGTCTCTTACTCACGCGCCCCTCTTATCTTTGGTGCTTTTCTAATGTTTTTTGATCGTTGGGACAGAGTAGACTAGAGCTTTGGTCTGCATGCAAGACCAAAAGTGTTAGCAATTCACAGCCGGGTAGTTTCAAGTGTGACGCTCTTTCGAATCGGTAGTTCTATCTAGTCATGGAGAATCTGCATCTTGCGATTATGGTTCTAAAACGCTGTATAACTTCTCAGGAGCTGTAGGTTATAATGCCAGCCTAACTGGGTGCCCAGTTTATGGGTGTTTTAGGGCTCTTACATAAAGACGAGTACAAGAATTTATGGCGAATTCCGCATCAGGAATGACTGTAACCTTTTGGGGTATACGAGGTTCAACGCCTGTGCCAGGGCCCGAGACCGCTCGCTATGGAGGTAATACTCCTTGCGTGGAAGTTGACGCCGGTGGCGCAACGATTTTGTTGGACGCTGGCACGGGCATTCAAAGCTTTGGGCGGCACGTTCGTGCTCACAGCAGTGACCCCATAACGATGACTCTTTTGTTAACGCATACGCACTGGGATCACATACAGGGTCTCCCCTTCTTTCAGCTAGCTTACGACCCGAACAATAGAATTGATATCGTAGGCCCGAAGCGCGATGGGGCCTCAATATTGGAATGCCTCGAAAGGCAGATGACGCCGCCGAATTTCCCCGTACCGTTTTCGTTACTTCGAGGCGTTCAATCCGTCAGTGAAATTTCTTCTGGCGAATCGCTGCAGATTGGTGACGTTACTGTTCGGGCAGCTTCGTTAAACCACCCCAACGAAAGCATGGGCTACCGCGTTGAGCATGGCGGTAAGGCTTTGGCCTACTGCCTCGATCATGAACACGGGGACACCAACGAAGTGCACCCGGGTGTTGCAGCTCTCAGCGAGAACGCGGATATGTTGGTATTTGATGCGGCTTATACCGATGACGAATACCCAAGCTTTCGCGGTTGGGGACATTCGACTTGGCAAGAGGGATATAAGACTGCTCGAAAATTGGGAGTGAAGAAACTTGCTTTAGCGGGTTTTAATCCTGGGGTTGTGGATAGCGACCTTGATCTTATCAAGGCCGAGGTGGAGAAGTTGGAAGGCGAGACGTTTATTGCCACCGAGTCGCAAAAGTACCAATTGTAAGTGAGGCCGTAAGGCATCAAAGAGAGACGACGACTTGGAAAAGACTGACATCATAGAAACAGTCCTTAAGGTGATTCCTGACCTTGATCAGAGCGAAGCAGAAACGCTTGTCGAGGTGGCTGACCAGCGTAAGGCGCAGGCAGGAGCCATCTTGCTTTCTCAAGGTGATCGTGGAAGCGAACTATTCTTGCTGCTAAATGGCGAGTTTTCGGTTTTCTACAAGGCGCGAGCGAACTTACAAAGCGTCGCCATGCATCAGACCCATTTCCCCGGCCCCGGCCTACTAGGCGAAGTCAATTTGATTTTGGAGGCCGAAAGAACCGCGACGGTGGTCTCGCGCACTGAGTGCGACTACCTATTTTTTGATAAATCGTCTTACGACGGTATCGTGTTAGAACACCCGCGTGTAGCCATCAAAATAGTGACGAAAATCGCCTCGATCCTTCAGAACAGATTCGAAAATCAGCGCCGCACGATGTATCACAACTTGATTAAAGATAGCTCTTCACCAATTGTTGGTGTTAAGCGGATCTCCCATTGGCTGGGCTATGGCGGTCAAATATCGGACACGCTAAGCGATCGTCTTTTTAAAGACTACGACGGCGAAAATTTCAACAGCTAACCGCTTTTTGCGGTTCAATAAAAAAGGCGGGTAATCCCGCCTTTTTCGTGTCAAGAAAAGCCTCGTTTTGCAGCTTATCCGCCTAGAGGCCCAACACCATTTTAGACATGATGTTTCGCTGAATTTCGTTCGAACCGGCGTAGATACTGACTTTGCGCGTGTTGAAGTACTCTTGGGTTGCGCCATTGTGTGCTTGAGGCCCAACGGACTGAAAATTGTCACCAGGCGCCGGAGTCGATTGATCCAGAGGTGAGGCATAGCTGCCAGAAACTTCCAAGGCCAATTCGGTCACTGCTTGCTGAAGCTCAGTTCCCCGAGTTTTCAGTATAGAGCTTTCAGGCCCTAGGTTTTGGCCCGCGGCTAGCGCGCCCAAAATACGCAGCTCTGTTGCTTCCATGGCCAAAATTTGAACCTCGACGTCATTGAATTTCTTCATGAAGTCGGCGCTCTCCGCGAATGATTGCCCTGCTCCGTCTTGCTCAGCGGCAGCGACCTGCTTTAGGTGCGACATAGCGCCCTTGAGGCCTGGCGAATACGCATTACCACGCTCGAACTCGAGTAAGTATTTGGCACAGGTCCAGCCCTTGCCCTGCTCTCCTACCAAGTTCTCCTTGGGGACTTTCACATCTTCGAAGTAGACCATGTTGATTTCTTGATAGCCTTCAGCAGGCGTATCCAGCGTGACGATCGGCTTCACCGAAATTCCAGGGGTATTCATGTCCATAAGAATGAAGCTGATACCCATTTGCCGAATATCCTCGTTACTGGTTCGCACTAAGCAGAACATCCAATCGGCATATTGAGCCATTGTAGTCCAAGTTTTGACTCCATTAACCAGATAGTGATCGCCTTTATCCTCGGCCTTTGTCTTTAGTGAGGCAAGGTCAGAGCCTGAGCCCGGTTCAGAGTATCCCTGACAAAACCAGACATCCGAGTTAAGAATAGAAGGCAAAAATTTCGCTTTTTGCTCATCAGTGCCAAACTTCATGATCACGGGTGCTACCATGGTGATCCCAAAAGGCACAACGCCGGGGGCGCCAACCCGCGCACGCTCTGCGTCAAATATATAGCTCTCTGTCGGCGTGAAGGCCGCACCGCCATATTCTTTCGGCCAGTTGGTTGCCGCCCAACCTTTCGAGGCGAGACGCTTCTGCCAACCTACCAAATCGTCTTTGGAAAGCTTGCCTAATGCGCTTCGGCTCTGCTTATCTCGCATCTCCTTTGGCCACGCTTCGTCGAGGAAACTCCTTACTTCGGCCTGAAATGCCCGATCCTGTTCTGAAAAACTCAAGTCCATGACTGCTCCTGGATTTTTAATGAAAATTAACGGTTATTGGTGTAATTCGTTGTGTGGAGAGTGATTTCAGTTTCTGGCTTGGTCGACAAGAGACTTGCCTACTACGCGAATCGCCAGCGTCTCTTCAGCACCTTCGAAAATGGAAAGCACGCGAGCATCCGCGAAATACCGGCTCACCGCAACTTCTTCCGCATATCCCATACCGCCGTGCAGCTGTACCCCTTCCCTCGTAACCCATTCTGCTGCCCGACAAGAGAAAAGCTTAACAAGGCTAGCTTCCATCTGCCCCAGGCCTTGATCCATCAGACCAGCGACATGCTTGGTAAACGCCTTGCAAGCCGTAATCAGTGCGCCCATACGGGCTAATTTCGCCAACGAAAGCGGATAGCTTGCGACTGAACGGCCGAACACCATCCGATCTTGACTGTAACTGATGCTATCTTCGAATGCGGCACGCATCAAACCACAGGCTCTGGCCGCTGTTTGTAATCGCCCGCCCATGAATCCGCGCATCGTGAAGTAAAATCCTTTGCCCTCGCCCGCTTCGCCACCAATCAGACAATCGTCCGGGACAAAAAAGCTGTCGTAACTCATTTCGAAGGAATGCATTCCTCGGTAGCCAAGGGTTGGTATAGCGCGGCCGGTCATTTTGCCTCCGCTGCTTTGCTCGTACTCAAAGTTATGGCCATCGTAGGTCGGTTTTTCAACAACGAAAAGCGACAGCCCTTTGTGTGCGGGAGCAGCCTCGGTGTTCGTTCGAGCCAAGACAAGCAGTGCTCCGGCGGCTCCCGCGTATGTGCACCAGGTTTTGCCGCCATCCAGATGCCAGCCGCCGTCAGTACGTGTTGCTTTCAAGGCTACGGATGCGACATCTGACCCGGTGTTAGGTTCCGTAACGGAAACCGCGCAGAGTGTCTTACCCGAAGCGATCTGGGGCAGCCACCTCGCTTGCTGCTGCTCGGTTCCACCTTCAAGCAGCGCCCGCGCCATAATTTCAGGTCGAGTAATCAGACTACCGGCAGCGCCTAAAGAACCTCTCGACAATTCTTCCGTCACGATGACCATGCCCATGCTGTCTTCAGTTGCATCAGGCTTCAGTCCGCCGAATCGCTCAGGAACACTTAAGCCGAAAACCCCCATTTCTTTGAGGGGCTCAAGAATTTCAGCTGGCACTAGTAGGTCTTTGCGATGCACTTCTTCGGCCAGAGGTTTGACCACATCGTCCGCAAATTCTCGGAACGTATCGCGAATGATTCGTTTTTCGTCATCAAGGCCGTCCTCGAGTAAACCTTGGTCGAGGTAGTGCTGGCCCAGCGAAGCAATGGCATGTGGTGACAAGAAATCTTGTAGCGCCTCTAGCTCCGGCAACTCCGAGTCCGTTAACCCGAACGTCTGTGGGCGTACGGCAAACTTTTGCGTGATTGAAACAACCGCATTCGCACAGAAATATTGACAAACTGGCAGAAGCTGCGCCGCTTGATCCGTCTGTGCGATCAAAGTTCGCGCCGCCAGTAGTTCGGCTTGAACGAAGGCCAAGTCATAAAGCTCTATTTGCTCTTCGTCCAGATTCCCTTCTAGATGGGCACAGGCTTTGCGCACCAGCCCTTCCAAAGTGTCGACGTACGGCTTGAAGTTAAAGTTTTCCATCCACAGATTATGCCTAATAACCGTCACTCGAGAAATGAACACCTGCCTTAACAGCGCTTTTTTTCGGCATCCAAGTTAGACAAGCGAATTGCCGAAAATCGGTCATTTTGCCGACACTCACGGTCGTGGGAGAGGTTTGCGGTTACAATTGGTAGCAACTTAGGAACGGCTGATCCAACCATGATTGAACTCGTAATCGATTACTTCTTGTCTCTGCAAAGCACTATCTGCTCAGAGTTAGAGACGCTCGACGGAAAAGCCACTTTTTCTACAGAGCAAATCAAACCACCTAATGGGGGATTGTCCCAGCCTCGAGTACTAGCTGACGGCGCCCATATCGAAAAAGCGGCTGTCCAGTTTACCCACTCTAAGGGTGCATCCCTGCCACCAGCTGCCACTGAACGTAACCCGCATCTGGCGGGCTGCGCATTTCAGGCGACAGCCATCTCTCTCATCGTGCACCCGTGCAACCCGCATGTACCAATCACGCATATGAATATGCGATTTTTTTATGTCGAAGCGGAAGAACCTGTTTGGTACTTTGGCGGCGGTTATGATCTGACTCCGTGCTACCCAGTGGACGATGACATTGTCACTTGGCACCAAACTGCAAAAGATGCCGTAGGTGACCACTATCGCCAATTCAAAAACAACTGCGACGAGTACTTCTATTTGGGGCATCGGAATGAAACCAGAGGCGTTGGTGGCCTGTTTTTTGACGACTGGGCCGAGGGCGGTTTTGAACAAAGCTTTGCGCTCGTAAAGCGTGTCGGTGACTCGTTCTTGACCGCTTACAAACCCATTTTTGAGCGCCAAATGCATTGCTCGTTCACGGATAAGGAGCGGGATTTTCAACTTTATCGGCGCGGTCGCTATGCAGAGTTCAATCTCGCCATCGATAGAGGTACCAAATACGGCCTGCAAAGTGGCCGGAGAATCGAGTCAGTACTAGCGTCACTACCTCCACTGGTTAAGTGGATCTATGATTATCGGCCTGAGCTTGGTAGTAAGGAGGCTGCGCTCGCCGAGTATCTGAAACCTCAGGATTGGCTTTAAGAGCGCTTGTTGAGGTCTTACGACACGCATAATCCTTTTAGTCGACAACAGTAAGGCGGTCCTCCACACCGATAACGCTGCCGGTTTCTTCAGCGAGTCTAATCGCCTTTTGCCGCGCATAGTCAGATGGGACGCGCCCCTCTAACGTAACAATTGCTTTGACTGACGATACCTTTATTTGCCAGCCCTTAACCTCAGGGTCGTCCCATAGCCTCAGCTTCACCATTGCGGCGATTTGGGTGTCGTCTGCGAATTCCCCTGCTGTACGAGTCGACCCGTCGACATAGGATTGGCATCCAAAACTTACTACCAAGCAAAGTGTGATCATGGAAAAGGTGCGTATCACAGTAGTGTCCTTGTTGAGCGACGGAAGTTAATGTGGAATCTTGTGTCACATGGAGAGAGTAATGCAACCAGAACTGACGGTTATAGCATCGAATCTGGCTTTTCCCGAGGGCCCTATCGCCATGCCTGATGGCAGTATCGTGCTGGTTGAGATTAAGACGCAGCGTTTGACGCGGGTTCGAGCAAGTTCGACCGAGACCATTGCCCAACTAGGCGGAGGACCAAACGGCGCTGCGATAGGTCCAGATGGTTATTGTTACGTTTGTAACAATGGCGGGTTTGATTGGATTGAGCGTAACGGCAAGGTTTATCCCGGTGATCAACCCGAGGGGTATGCCGGGGGCAGTATTCAAAAAGTCGATTTGCAGTCTGGTTCCTTCACCACGCTTTACAGCGAGTGCGAGGGTGAACCTCTGAAGGGGCCCAACGACATTGTCTTCGATGCTCAAGGTGGATTCTGGTTCACCGATCATGGCAAGACACGCTTACGGGATAGAGATCGTACCGGCGTTTTTTATGCGCTACCCGATGGTAGTCAAATTACCGAGATTATCTTTCCCTTGGAGGCGCCTAATGGTATCGGTCTGTCACCGGATGAGTCGGAACTCTTTGTTGCGGAGACGCCTACCGGCCGGGTTTGGGCCTACCGCCTATCTGGCCCCGGAGAGATCGATTCCCGCGTGCCAAGGCGCTTATTGAATGGCCGTGAAGGGTTCTTTATGTTTGATTCGCTTGCCGTAGACGCTAATGGGGATGTTTGTGTAGCCACGCTAATGGACGGTGGGATCACTACTCTATCGGCATCGGGCCAACAACCTTTGTTTATACCTATGCCTGATCGGGTTACCACGAATATCTGTTTTGGCGGCTCCGGGCTCAAGACGGCCTTTGTTACTCTGTCCTCGACCGGCCAATTAGTCAGCTTACAGTGGCCTGTTGGCGGGCATCCACTGAACTTTCTCAACGCCTGATGTGTCGCTTCAATAGCAATTTGGGAACGGCTCTACTTGTTCTTACTGTCGCCTTTGCACCGATTCAGGGATGGGCAGATCGCTTGCATCTGATTATTCCGGCAGGTCCCGGCGGAGGGTTAGACGCTACGGCGAGAGCCTTGGGCAATGCCATGGTGGAATCTGGCTTAAGTGACGGGGTAAGCTATGAAAATCGCACTGGGGGTGGCGGGGGCAAGGCGATGGCCTATTTCGTTACCAATGGCAGCGCGCTTAGCGATACGTTACTGGTCAATTCAGCTCCACTGATCATTCGCTCATTGCAGGGTCTTTTCCCGCAGTCTTACCGAGACTTAACCCCCATTGCAGGCTTAATCGCAGACCCTGGCGTGATCGCTGTTCGTGCAGACTCGCCTTTTCAGTCATGGAATGATCTGGTCCAAGTACTGACCGAGGGGAAGGAGCGACTATTCGTGGGTGGCGGCTCGGTTAAGGGCAGCCTCGACCACATTACTTTGTCGTTGGTCGCTCAGGCGGCAGGAATCAATCCAAGAGGCATTCGCTACCTTGCGTATGACGGTGGTGCAAAAGCGCAGCTCGCCCTTTTGAGTGGCGAAGTGGATGTCATGGTTAGTGGTCTGGGTGAGACGCTCGCCGCCCATCGCGCAGGATCGGTGAGGATTTTAGGCATGACAGATCACACGAACCCCTCTTCCGATGTACCGATTTTTGTGGACCAAGGTATCGACGTTGTTTTCTTTAACTGGCGCGGTATTTTTGCGCCGGGTGGTCTTGATCAGGCCGAAGCGAGCAGGCTGGAGAAACGACTCACACAGCTCACCGCCAGCGATGCTTGGCAACAGCAGCTCGCTCGCTATGGTTGGCAGCCTCTTTTTTTGCCGGGCGAAGAATTCATCACCTACCTTGAGGCGCAGGAATATCGCTTGGCGAAAGTCATGGGCGAATTGGGGTTAATCAAGTGATCATCTATCGGTTGTTGTTAGGAACCCTGTTTCTTTTTGGAGCCCTGTATTTGTTTTTTGCGGTACAAATTCAACTTGATCCATGGAGTGCAGCTGACAGCGTTAACTCGCGCACGTTGCCGATACTTTACGGCAGTGCGCTGTGTTTAGCGGTGCTGGCGCTGGCAGTTACTAAACGTCCCGCCGAAACCGGCAGTCACCGCGAATCTCGATTCATCAAAGGGCCGTTGCTACAACTTGCCTTGCTCATTGCCTGCTTTATTTTTAGCTTACGCTGGCTCAACCTTTGGGTAGCGCTTGCAGGTTTGCTGCTGTGCGCGTTATGGGCGATGGGCGAGAGGCGCTGGTGGATGATCATTGCAGTGACGCTAGGTACCCCTATTGGGGGATTTTTGCTTGTTGAGATCGTTCTGCAAATGAGCATACCCCTGAGCTGATGTTTGAAGGAATTCTCACCGGCTTAGCTACCGCCCTAACATTACAAAATGTTCTATGGGTTGCATTCGGATGTTTAGCCGGAACACTGATTGGCATGATGCCAGGGTTGGGCCCAATCAGTGCAATCGCTTTGATGATTCCGGTCTCCTACGCATTGGATCCGGCAGGTGGCCTAATTATGATGGCTGGAGTGTACTACGGTGCGGTCTTTGGCGGTTCCACATCATCGATCCTGATCAATGCCCCTGGCGTTGCGAGTACGGTAGCGACCAGTTTTGACGGCTATCCCATGGCAAGAGATGGTCAAGCAGGTCGAGCGCTTGCTATCGCTGCTTACGCGTCATTTTTCGGCGGCACGCTTGGAGCATTAATTCTGTTGGCGTTTGCGTCGATATTAGCCAGTCTCGCTCTTCATGTTCAAAGCGCCGAATACGCAGCCATGGTGTTATTCGCTATGACTTGTGTCGTGGTATTCGCCCAGCGAGGTGAACGTTTAGCCAGCCTGATCACCCTATTGCTTGGCTTAATGCTGGGCTCAGTTGGCACCGACCAACTTGGCGGCACACAACGCTTCACTCTCGGTCTGCTCGGTTTATCGGATGGTATTCCATTTGTTCTGCTGGTAATGGCAACTTTTGCGCTCGCTGAGGCTTTTCGTATGGCAACAAGTTCAGAAGTGTTGCCAGATAGCACATTTAGCTCGCGAGACTTGGTCATTCCAATCGCCCTTGCTAGGCGCCTATTGCCGGTGGCAGGACGCAGCTCAGTGCTGGGGTTTTTGGTGGGTGTCATGCCCGGCGCTGGCGCCACCTTAGCCAGTTTTTTCGCGTACGACCTTGAGAAACGTATTGGCG
Source organism: uncultured Gammaproteobacteria bacterium (assembly GCA_913049565.1). Next base: position 3,742 of record CAJWZG010000049.1, on the reverse strand, counting down.
ACGGCTCTCGAGAAGCTGGCGTTACGGCACCTGAAGCGGCCAATAACGCGGCTTCCACCGGATCATTTGTGCCACTGCTGAGCCTGGGCGTACCGGGGTCTGGTACGTCGGCGATCTTGCTGGGGGTCATGCTGGCGTATGGTTTGCAGCCCGGCCCAACATTGATTAGCGACAACCCGGAAATTTTCTGGGGTGTTATTGCATCGATGTATTTAGGTAACGTCTTTTTGTTGGCCATGAACCTACCATTAATCCCCTACTTGGCGCGTATCGTAAGCCTGCCCAGACAGGTTCTGATACCCCTCGTCATCGCCTTTTCGTTGCTAGGCGTTTTATTGACCACATTTAGCATTTTTGACCTGTCTGTCATGCTCTTGCTCGCTCTGGTCGCGACCGCGCTGAAGCGCTTTGATTTCCCGCTAGCGCCGCTGCTGTTGGGATTTATTTTAAGCGGTTTGTTTGAAGAAAATTTTCGCCGGGCTATGTTGCTCAGTGATGGGCAGCTGAGCTATCTGCTGGAGCGTCCTTTTGCATCAGGCATCTTAATTTGCACGGCCTTAATCTGTGCACTACCCCTATGGAATCATGGGGAGTCATGACATAACATGCGCGCTGCGCAAAAGTTGTATTGAGGGATCGGGATGAGAAGACCGTTTGGGCGAGGAAGAGGCGAAGAGGATTCGGTAGCGATCAATTTGACGCCCATGCTGGACGTTGTTTTTATCATGCTGATTTTCTTTATCGTGACGGCAACGTTCGTAAAAGAGGTTGGCCTTGATGTTAACCAGCCCGACGAGGACAAACCAAAGACGGTGGATCCTGATAAAAAGAGCATCGTCGTGCGCATTACGAATCGGGATCGCATTATCATCGCGACAAGAGACGTTGACCGACGCTCTGTCCGTGCGAACATCGAAAGGCTGCATGCGGAGAATCCAGAAGCGCCCGTTATTATTCAGCCACATCCAGACTCCACGACTGACGTCATGATTCATATCATGGACTCGGCGCGGCAAGCAGGCGTTTATAACGTTTCGCTGGCTCAAAATTAGCGCAAAAGGCATACACATCGGCGATAGGCTTTCAGTGTCTTCGAGTCCATAAAAAGACCCGCTAAGGGTCTTTTTTTTGTCCTATAGCTACCGAACCTCATCAACAGGTGGTACACCGAGCACTATGACCAGCCCATCTTCCTTCATTGATTTACGCAGTGATACGGTGACCTCACCCTCTGACGGCATGCGCGACGCGATGCGCGATGCCGAAGTCGGTGATGATGTTTATGGGGAAGACCTTACTGTAGTAGCATTGCAGCAGCAGGTCGCTTCTTTGCTCGGAAAAGAAGCCGCCCTTCTAGCGCCCAGCGGTACCCAATCGAATTTGCTGGCTTTGTTTGCTCACTGTGATAGGGGCGATGAGTACATTGTCGGTGATAGCGCTCACACTTTTAGATACGAAGGCGGTGGTGCAGCAGTGCTTGGCAGCATAGCGCCTCAACCTATTCCTATAGAGATCGACGGCACACTGGCATTAGAGGAAATTGAAGCCGCGATTAAGCCAGACGATTTTCACTTTGCGCGCAGCCGGTTAATTTGTCTTGAAAATACCCACGCAGGGGAGCCGTTGCCTCTGGGCTATGCAGAAGCGGTGGGAGCATTGAGCGAACGGCGGGGTTTATCCATGCACTTGGACGGAGCGCGGCTTTTCAATGCCGCAATTGCCCAGAACCGCTCACCGGCAGCGTTGGCAACCCCGTTTGACTCGGTATCAGTCTGTCTCTCTAAGGGGTTAGGCGCTCCTATTGGCTCGGTATTGGCAGGCTCTGAAGCTCTCATTGCTGAGGCAAGGCGTTGGCGAAAGGTTTTAGGTGGCGGAATGCGTCAGGCCGGTATGATTGCTGCTGCCGGACAATACGCGTTGAACTATCAGCTTACTGATTTGCTGAAAGATCATGAACATGCGCAACAAGTCGCCAGCTGTTTAGCCGACAATTTTGGTGACAGTGCGGTTCGATACGCAACAAATATGGTCCATCTAAAACTGCCTGAAGATACTTATGCTGCTCTAGCAGAGCATTTGCGTGAAGCAGGCATGCGCGTTGGGCGACCTCGGTGGGTCTTCCATCGTGATATTGGTAGTGACGGCGTTGAGGTACTGTGCAGAACGATTCAAGGCTTCAGCGTAGGCTAGTAATGTTACACAAGATTAACTAAACCCACGATTGCACCGGTCAGCAAGTTGACTATCGTTCCGCAAACAACGGCCTTTGGGGCAATGATTAGATATTCACTTTTGCGCTCTGGCACAAGTACCGACAATCCACCTAGAAGAATGCCAAGGCTACCGAGGTTGGCGAACCCGCACAGGGCATACAACATAATTAAGCGCGAATGCTCCGAAAATAATTCAGCGTTGGCGGATAACTGAACATATGCCATGACTTCGTTGAGCACGAGTTTGGTGCCGAGCATGGAGCCCGCTGTGCCAGCATCGGCCCAAGGAATCCCAATAAGCCAAGCTAAAGGCGCAAAGACTATTCCTAATATCGATTCGAAGGTTAGCGTGTAGTTACCTGATACACCGGCCAAAATCATGTTGCCTAGCGCGACGAAACTGATCAGCACCAATAGCATCGCTCCAATATTAACGGCCATCGCCAGTCCGTCCTGAGTGCCTCGTGTTAGTGCATCCATGGAGGATTCGTACTGCAGGGATAGATCTGCACTATCGGTGTGTATTTCCTGAGTTTCCGGTATAAAAAGTCGTGACAGATAGAGCGCCCCAATGGCATTGATCATAGATGCGCCAACAATATGTCCAACGACGCCATCCATTAAGCTGCCGAGCAAAGCCGAGAACAAAATCATTACGGTTCCCGCTACCGTTGACATACCTAAGGACATCACTGTAAAAAATTCGGAACGCGTTAGCTGCGCCAGATAGGCTCTGATCACCATTGGCGTCTCAATCATGCCAAGAAACAAGCTCGCTGCTGTAGCAGTACCCACAGTCCCGCTGACGCGAAACGTGCGCTGGAGAGCCCAGCTGAGACCTTGAACAAGCGTGGGCAGCACTCTCCAGTGCCAAAGTAGTGCAACTACAACTGAAAAAACAACCACCTGAGGCAACACTCTAAAAGCGAATAGGTAAGGTGCTTCGGGGACGGAATTGATTGGAAAAGCGCCGCCGCCCAGATATCCAAATAGGAATATCGTCCCGGCAGTGCTCGCTTGCCCAACAGCGTTGATAAAATTGTTGATTCCGAGCAGGACTGTGCTGAGCCAAGAGGAATGCAAAAACAATCCCGCAAGTGCAAACTGTATGACGATACCAACGGCAACGAAGCGCCAAGAGATAGCGCTTCGGTTTTCACTGATAAGCCAAACCAGTGCGACAAGAATCACAATTCCGAGAAATGCTTGCATGGTGTTTCAGTCCTGAATAGCAAAAAAAGTCATGATGTGATCTTGGGTCATACGCCAATAACCGATGCCAGATTCTAGCGCCCTGTTGAGCCCATGAGCTCCATGGTAACGGATAAAAAATTGGCAGTTGGGCCAATCGAAATGGATGCTTGCTTCTTGGAACCCTATAAAGGTTTCTCCAATGGGATATAAGGCTTTGTAGCCGGCCTCTTTGGCAGAAAAGGCAATATCAGGTGCGGCGGTTGGTGCCCCCGAAAAAGAGACTTCCTCGTCAGGACGAAAAAGCGTTTTGTGCAGCTTTTGCGTTACACGTCCCC
>CAJWZG010000048.1 GCA_913049565.1 uncultured Gammaproteobacteria bacterium | reverse complement strand
TAATGAGTCCCCAAGTTGTTGTCTTCTTAACCCCGATCGCAGCAGACTAATATTATTTACAAGAAATAAAACATCTGCAAGACAAAGGCAAATTTACTGGTGGGAGTGATGTAAGATATGCTGGCGGTGCAAACCGATCAGAAGCATCTCGTAGTAACACAGAGTATTACAAGTACATAAGAGATGCAGCTGAGTTTTCTGTTGATCCAGTAGTTTTCTATCTTCATGACCCAAAAAGAATGAAGCGAGAATACCCTGCTACAGCTAAGATCAAAACCATCGTTTCGCCATTTCTAAACGGTTGCCAAGGTTTGCTTGCTGTAGTTCACTGCCAACCCGCGTGGGCATGGGCAACTTCTTAACGAGCATGAATTCCAACGAATCTTCCAAACCTGCACCGCCTTCTGATGCCAGCAAGCTCACACCCATGATGCGGCAATATCTTGGCATCAAGGCTGAACATCCCAGCGCACTCCTGTTTTATCGCATGGGAGACTTTTATGAGCTCTTTTTCGATGATGCGAAAGTCGCCGCTGACTTACTGAACATTACGTTAACGGCTAGAGGCCATGCCGGCGCTGACCCCATCCCAATGTGCGGTGTGCCTTACCATGCTGCAGACGGTTATTTAGCGAAACTGGTTAAACTAGGCCGTAGCGTCGCAATATGTGAACAGGTGGGCGACCCTGCTACGACCAAAGGCCCGGTTGAGCGTCAGGTAAAACGTATTGTGACTCCGGGAACGCTCACCGATGACGCACTTCTTGAGACGAAAACTGACAGCTCGACTGTCGCCGTCTTTGTTCGTGAATCCCAAGTAGGTCTGGCGCTATTAAATTTGTCGTCGGCCCAGCTGCACCTCCAACATCTCAGCGGTTTAGACATGCTACTTGACGCCATTACCGCCATGAGACCTGCGGAGATTTTGCTGCCCGAGAGCATGGCGGAAGCATGGCAACAACCCTTAAGTGCCTTCGCTTCTGTATCATGCATTGATGACAGCCGATTCCACGCCCGAGGGGCAGCAGCTGTGCTCAACCGACACTTCAATCACGACGTTGCAGTCGTTTGCCAAATTGATGTGACATCACCTTGTCTGGTGGCTGGAGCCAGCGTGCTCTCTTATGTACAGGGCACTCAATGCCAATCCTTAGATTTTTTGCAGCACGTGGTGCTTCGGCAAAACACGCAGTTTATCGGCATGGATGCGCAATCAAGACGAAATCTAGAGATAGACGTGCGCAGCACTGGCGCAACCGATCACACATTGCTGAGTCTGATGGATACCAGCGTTACTCCAATGGGAGGGCGGTTGCTGCAGCGCTGGCTGCACGAGCCGCTGCAAGACGTTATTCAGGTGAAACTGCGCCAGCAGTGGATTACCGACGTGCTAGATCTGCGCGCTGTCGATGAAATTCGCGCCCAGATAAAACCCATTGGCGACCTCGAGCGGATCCTGACCCGTATCAATTTGGGATCTGCTTCGCCGCGAGACATCGGCAAGCTTCGAGACGCCCTGACCCTACTGCCAGAAGTCAAACAGTCATTAACCGTGGTTCCAGGCGAGCTTAATGAGGCTCTGCAGAAAAACCTGGGAGACTTTACCTCGCTCCACAGGGAGCTGACGTCAGCTCTGGTGGATGAGCCGCCTGTGACCTTACGTGAGGGTGGCGTTTTCTCTCTTGGATTCAACGAGGAGTTGGATCGTCTGCGCCAATTAACCTCCCACTCAGCTAACTGGCTTGCGGAACTGGAGCGGGATGAGCGCGAACGCACGGGTATTGCCACCCTCAAGGTGGGCTATAACCGTGTTCATGGCTACTATATCGAGACATCTAAAGCCGCCAAGGGGGAAATACCCACCGAATATGTGCGGCGACAAACCTTAAAAAGTGCTGAGCGCTACATTACTCCGGCACTTAAAGCCTTTGAGGAAGATGCGCTTCGCAGCCAGAGCAAATCCTTGCAATTAGAAAGGCAATTGTTTGGCGATCTGATGATAGAGCTGGCAGAGCAGAGTAGAGCCCTGCGCGCGGCCAGCGACGCAGTAGCTCAGATAGATGTACTGGCAAGCTTTGCCGAGCGCGCCTATACCCTGGGGCTTAGCGCTCCTGTGTTTTCCACTCACCGCGGCGTGCAAATAGAACAGGGCTGGCACCCGGTGGTCAAAAATAGTTCTACCCGTGCTTTTATCTCCAATGACCTTGTCCTGTCGCCACAGCAATCCATGCTCATTGTCACAGGCCCCAATATGGGCGGTAAATCCACCTACATGCGACAGGTGGCGCTGATCTGCTTGCTCGCTTACGTCGGCAGTTATGTACCAGCGAGCGCTGCGACGCTCGGGCCCATCGATCGAATTTTCACCCGTATTGGCGCTGCAGACGATCTCACTGGCGGCCGGTCGACGTTTATGGTCGAGATGACCGAAACAGCCCACATCTTACATAACGCCACTGCCAACAGCCTTGTGCTGTTGGATGAAATTGGTCGAGGCACAAGTACCTATGACGGTTTGGCCCTCGCCTGGGCCTGCGCGCAAAATCTCGCCGAACAAAGCCATGCGCTGACGTTATTTGCGACCCACTATTTCGAGCTCACTAGCCTCCCCGGGCGATGCCCGAACGTGGGCAATGTGCACCTCAGCGCCAAGGAACATCTGGGCGATATCGTTTTTATGTATCGCGTACTCGCCGGCGCGGCAAGCCAAAGCTATGGCATACAAGTAGCCAAACTGGCTGGCGTGCCAAGACCAGTGCTCGATATCGCACGAGCTCGTTTGAGAGGTTTTGAGCAGAGGTCGGTGATAGGAGATTCGGTGCTAACTGGCCAATCGGATTTGTTCGTTGCAGGCGACAGTGCAGACCAGTCTCATGATCCGCTTAGCCAAGACGCTGCGGCACTTGAGCTGATAGACGCGCTTCAGGAGATCGATGTGGACGAGATGTCGCCACGTCAGGCACTCGACATGCTAGACCGGCTGCAACGCATGATTGACCCAAAGCCTTCCCACGACTAGACAGTCAAAGGCCATCCGTTAAAATATCGCGCTTTCACGAGACCAGCCCAGCACTAAGGAATCTAGATGACTTTCATCGTTGGCGAAAACTGCATCAAATGTAAGCACACTGACTGTGTGGAGGTCTGCCCTGTCGATTGCTTCTACGAGGGCCCGAATATGTTGGTCATTCACCCCGACGAGTGCATTGACTGTGCACTGTGCGAACCTGAATGCCCCGTTGATGCGATCTTTGCAGACGACGAGATACCCGAAGATCAGCTGCCTTTTCTTGAGCTCAATGCGGAGCTGGCTGAACTCTGGCCCAATATAACCGAGATTAAAGATTCGCCGGCAGACGCTGACGATTGGGACGGCAAGCCGAATAAGCTCGCTCTCTTGGAGCGGTGAGACTCAGCCAAGTCTTAAAGGATGAGCTTTTGCGGGTCCACCGGCTGGCCTTTCTTACGCACCTCAAAATGTAACGTTTGCCCTACGCCTGGCCTAGGCAAAATTTCAGCGATAATGGCACCACCACGCACCCTTTGTTGTTCGTTCACCTGAATTTTTCCGTTAAAGCTATAAGCACTCAGCAAGTCGTTTGAATGTTTTACGATGACCAGCCGCTCAAAACCCGCAATTCCATTTCCGGCGTAGACCACCTCCCCACTACGGGCACTGCGCACTCGAGATCGTGCGCTGATCGCGTAATCCAAACCTTTGTTGTTTTTCCCAAATAGGGCACTTGGCTTTTGCGCCAGCGGCCTGAACCATACTTGACCGCTGCTACTCGACGCAACTTGCGGCCTAGTGCGCTTCGGCTCGGATTGAGAAATCTTGGATCGCTGAGGTTTTGGCTCTGTCTGCGCGCTTTTTTTCACTGATGTTGAAGCGCTCGCTGTCACAACGGGCCTTGCTGCAACAGGCGTCCTACTGCCTTGCGGTTTTGCCGTGAAGGCGGCAACGGAGCCGCTTGCTGAAGACGTCGAAGAAGTCTCTGCTAGGCGTATCTTTTGACCTGGATAGATCGTATGGGGCGTGATGATGTTATTCGCTGCTGCCAGCCGGCGATAGTCGAGATTGAACCGCCAAGCAATGGAGTACAAGGTGTCGCCTCGCACGACGATATAGCTGCCCTGAGAACGATCACCTAAAGATCGATCGGTTACGACGGGTTGCCCGGTAGAAGCACAAGCGTTTAGCAGACAGGCAAACCCAATGATTCCTAGCACGCGGGAACGCGCCTTTAGCCACTGGGTTGAATGTTGCGGCAGCAACATCATCAGCGAGGGGCGAACCGCGCGAGCAACCATGTCCCCACCCCACCCACTGCAGCCGCAACGAGGGCGAGCAGCCAAAAGTCCTCTCGACCGCTCTGGGCATATTGATGGGGCAATAGCATTGAGGCCAAAAGCTGACCTGAACCGGCAGACGCGTCCTGCACCGCTTGCCAAGGCCACAATTTGACCAGCGCCGTGGCCATGAACCCGGTCAACAGCGCCAACAGGGCATCTTGATATCGATTGAGTAGCCAACTCAGAAGCCGACTGAAGAGCAGTAAGCCACTGGCACAACCGGCGGCCAACACGATTAGAAACACCCCGTCCAGGGTATTGATTGCCGAGATAACGTCATCGTAGAGACCGAAGAGAAGCAGCACGAAGCTCCCGGAAATACCCGGCAGAATCCAAGCGCTGACAGCAATCATTGCAGCAAAGAACAAACTAACAAGTGAACCCGACAGATCTTGAGGGGGCAAGCTCAAAAAGATCAGCCCGAGAGTCAGACCCAGTGATCCATACACCAGCAGATGAAATTTCGGCCGGGCCGCGCCAATCTGGTAAACCGATACCATGATCACGGCAAAGAAGAACGCCCACAAAACTGGCGGCGCAGACACGAGCATAAATCCAATCAGGCGAGCGAACAGAACAATACCCACGACCATTCCCAACCCGAGCACGGCCAGAAAGGAAAGATGGTGATGCCGCCAGAAATCTGTGGGGCGGAAAACCAAGGCTAAAGATGCAAAGCCAAACGATGTTAGGGCCTTTATCAAGCGGTAATAAATACCGCTGATAAAAGCGATTGTGCCTCCGGACACTCCCGGAACAAGCTCCGCCAATCCCATGAGCAAACCACGCAGGAACACGCCAGAGGCCGCCTTTGCCGAGGACATCAGCTCATCGGATTCTTCACCCGACGAATCGCCTTGTTGGTCAGCATGCTGCATGAACACCCCACATTCTTGTATCCGTCAGTATACGCGCGATCTCAACAAACAGGCCTTACTGCTTGGTCGTGCCGTTTACTAAGGGCACGAAATGCACTTGATCATAAATCGTCTCCTCAAGGCCGTTGTCCGTTCGATCGATGACTTTGAGCGACTGAGCTTTATCCGTGCCCACAGGCACCACGAGCCGCCCACCTACCGCCAGCTGCTCAAGCAGTGCCGAGGGAACCGCGGCAGGTGCAGCGGTTACAAGTATTCCGTCGAACGGCGCTTTCTCCGACCAACCAGCGTAACCGTCACCATGGCGCAGCCTAATGTTACGTAATCGCATGGCAGTTAAACGCTCTTGCGCGCGAGGTACCAACGCCTCTATCCGTTCTATGCTAAACAGCCGCTCACACAACGACGCTAAGATCGCCGTTTGATACCCCGACCCCGTACCCACCTCGAGAATGCGCTGACGTGGAGCCGCGTTTAGAAGCTGGCTCATCAGCGCTACTATAAATGGTTGGGAGATGGTTTGGTTATGTCCAATCGGCAGCGAAGAGTCTTCGTAGGCTCTATGTGCCCATGCTTCGTCGATGAAAATGTGCCGAGGCACACTGCCCACCAGTCCTAACACAACCTCGTCCTCAATCCCCTGCTCACGCAGTCGTGCGACCAGCCTGTCGCGGGTACGCTGAGATGTCATACCGATGCCTTGGAGATCGAAGTCACTCATCCCAAGCTCTCCAAACTACGATCGCAAAGCTCAAACCATTGGCCCAACAGCACGGTGGCGTAGCTGCCAACGGGCAAACAAAATCCTAGCGTTGTCGTGCCATTGGCATCGTCTATATCGCAGCTAACGCCCCCCGGTTTCGCCACCAAAGACCGCGTCCCCCGATCGACGCCGGCGAATTCCAGCGCACCACAGACCTCACCCAATGTTTGGTTAGCATCGGGAGTTTTCAATGTTTCAAGACAGTGTTGTTGCTGTGCCAGTGATTCGCCATAGCGAAGCTCTCGACCGCGCCCCCAGAGGGGGCCTTGGGGTACCAGGCCGTCGACCATGGGGCCAAGGGATTTCACATCTCCATCAATGACCCTTTGCCAGCTGCCGTCAGCAACTCGCGCGGACAGCAGTTGATTGAATATCCAGCTGCGTAGCACAGACAGATGCCAGCCTTTTCGCTGTCTCGATAGCCGACGCTTGCGGCTGCTAGTGCGACGTAGTTGCAACCATTTAAGCGCATCACCCAAGTTGTGCCGGCCAAAACGCTGGGGGCCAAAGTAGTTAGGGAACTCTTGACCTAAGCTTTTGATGATTTCGCTGGCATCTATAGGCCCATCAATATCTCGCAATACGATGCGAAAGCGATTAGCTTGATGCTCGCCTCGCCGCAATTTTCGGCTGTGTCGGTGCGACCTCAGCACCTGGATCTGCTCGTCGGCGTTGACACCATCGAACACTGGCGGATCAAGGCATTTATGGGGATCTGCGTCGGGAATTCGCACACTAAACCACTGCGTGGTCAGCGCATGCTTATCCTTCATTCCCGCAAACCCAACATCGAGCTCGGCCACATCAAACTGTTGGGCTAGCCACGCAGCGACCGCTTTCGTGCCTAAGCACCGTTTTTCCACCCAGAGGTAGAGATGCTCTCCGGCGTCCGAGAAGTCTTCGTCGTAGACTTCAACCACCTGCCAATCTTCAGGCTCAGTTTTGATGCTCGCGCTACGAGGATTCAACGAGGCGGCATTTCGACCCAATGGCTGATCTAACCCGGTCACGGAGCTGGTTGCTCAGGAACGAGGTAAAACACCTCGCCCTCACGCACCATGCCCAGTTCACTTCTCGCCCGAGACTCAAAGGCAGCTGTGCTGCTTTTCAGCGCCAGTACCTCAGCAGTCATTTTGGCGTTACGCATTGCCAACGCCGCCGTGCGCTTCTGCTGTTCAGCCTGCCGTGCGGCAAGTGTTTTTTGCTCAAAGTATCCAGATTGACCAAACCAAATCTGCTGTTGCAGCGCAGCCAGAACGAACAACAACATGCCAATGGCGTATTTCACCCGATCACCTTACCTAACCTTTGCAACCTTGGGCGAAGATAGCGCTTCTACCCGGATAGCGGGCGTTGCTACCCAAGGCAGCTTCAATGCGCAAGAGCTGGTTATATTTCGCGACTCGATCCGATCGGCATAGGGAGCCCGTTTTTATCTGTCCTGCGCCGGTGCCTACCGCCAAATCGGCAATCGTCGTATCTTCCGTTTCTCCGGAGCGGTGGGAAATGACATTGGTGTAACCTGCTTGCTTAGCTAGGTTTATGGCTTGCAGGGTTTCTGTAAGCGTTCCTATCTGGTTGAACTTGATCAGAATCGAATTAGCCACCCCTTGGTCGATTCCTTGCTGCAGAATGTTGGTATTGGTTACGAACAAATCATCACCGACCAGTTGAATTTTATCGCCTATCCGGTCGGTGAGAGCCTTCCAGCCCGCCCAATCTGATTCATCCATGCCGTCTTCCACAGAGACAATAGGGAACGCATCGCAAAGATCGGCCAAATAGGCAACAAACTCATCGGAGTTACAGCGCCGGCCCTCGCCGGCGAGGTCATAAACCCCATCGGCAAAAAATTCAGAGGCGGCGCAGTCCAGTGCCAAGGTGACGTCATCACCCAGTTTATAGCCCGCACGCGACACTGCCTGTTCAATGACCTCCAACGCTTGCGCATTTGACGCCAGATTAGGGGCGAAACCACCTTCATCGCCAACGGCAGTAGACAGCCCCATTCCTTGAAGAACGCTTTTCAGGTGATGAAATACCTCTACGCCACAACGCAGGGCCTCAGAAAATGTCGTCATGCCCACTGGCTGAATCATAAACTCCTGAATATCCACATTGTTGTCGGCATGAGCGCCGCCATTGAGAATATTCATCATCGGAACGGGCATAGACATATCCCCACCACCGCCCATTTGGTTGATGTGGCTATACAGCGGCACTTGCTGACTTGTCGCCGCAGCCTTCGCTGCTGCCAAAGAAACGGCCAGCATGGCATTGGCACCCAATCTAGCTTTATTTTCAGTGCCATCGAGGTTTAGCAGGCGCGCATCAATATCGAGTTGATCAGAAGCCTCGCGACCTAACAACGCTGAGCGGATTTCTCCGTTGACAAAGCCCACTGCCTTGGCGACACCCTTTCCCATATACCGCCCAGGATCACCATCGCGAAGCTCCAATGCTTCCCTGCTGCCCGTGGACGCGCCAGAGGGCGCAGCTGCCCTGCCCTCGCTGCCGTCCTCGGTGCGTACCAAGGACTCAATTGTTGGGTTGCCTCGAGAATCTAGGATTTCCCATGCGGTTACCGACTCTATTTTTGCACCATTTGTTGTCATAAAAATCTCTGGGACTCCTACCGTTTAGCCCACCTGATCTTCCAATCGAGGCGAGGATTTTACTGTGGCGTCGATGGCCTGCAGCTGACGCAGCAACTCGCCTACCAACTCTAAAGGCCAAGAATTAGGGCCGTCAGACATCGCCTTGGAAGGGTCGGGGTGGCACTCCATGAACAAACCGTCGATCCCAGCCGCTACAGCCGATCGCGCTAAAACTGGCACCATTTCTCGTTGCCCTCCGGAGGTAGCTCCCTGGCCACCGGGCATTTGCACTGAATGTGTTGCATCAAAAACGACAGGGCACTGGGTTCGACGCATCAGGGCGAGTGAGCGCATATCAGAAACCAAGTTGTTATATCCAAAACTTGCCCCCCGCTCACAAACCATCACTTGCGTGTTACCGGTAGAAAGAGCCTTATTGGCAACATGCAACATATCCAAGGGTGCCAAAAACTGACCTTTCTTAATGTTCACCGGTATGCCCTGCTCGCAAACTTTGACTATAAAGTTTGTCTGACGGCACAAAAAAGCTGGCGTTTGCATGACGTCGACGACACTCGCAACTTCATCCAGAGGTGTGTCTTCATGAACATCTGTCAAAACTGGCATCTCAAGCTCAGTTTTGACTTTCTGTAAAATTCGCAAGCCCTCTTCTATGCCCGGTCCGCGATAGCTGTCCATTGACGAGCGGTTGGCTTTATCAAACGAGCTCTTAAAAATCAGACCAATGCCTAATTCCTCACCGACACGCTTAAGTGTCTCAGCGGTACTCATAATTAGGCTCTCCGTTTCAATAACGCAGGGGCCAGCTATCACGAATAAAGGTTGGCCCCCGCCGACGGTCATATGAGCTAACTGCATTTTTCCACCTCTTGTACTCTTTGCGCTCGTTGCTCAGCGCTATACCAACCTGTCATTGAACGCGAGCCTGCAATCTACCGCGTAACTCATTCCCACTGGCATAGTCCCAGCTAGCGCGTCGTGACATCAGCATTTGCCAATCCGGCATCGATAAAGCCAGAAAACAGCGGGTGTCCGCGTCGCGGCGAAGAGGTAAATTCTGGGTGAAACTGACACGCCAGAAACCACGGATGATCGCTTAGTTCAATCATTTCAACCAACTCACCGTCTTCCGATCGGCCACCGATCACGAGTCCGTGATCTACCAACTGCTCTACGTAATTGTTATTCACCTCGTAACGATGGCGATGGCGTTCGTGAACAATTGGAGCGCCATAGACGCGCTCGGCCAGACTGCCTTGATTGAGTACACACGCCTGCTCACCCAGCCGCATTGTTCCTCCCAGATCGCCGTCATGGAAACGTTTCTCCACTTGGCCTGATTGATCTGTCCATTCGGTAATCAACCCGATCACCGGGTGTTGGGTCATTTCGTCGATCTCCGTCGTATGCGCGGCATCAAGGCCCGCACAATGTCTGGCGAAATCGATTACCGCCGCATGAAGCCCGTAGCAAATACCCAGATACGGCACTTTATTTTCACGCGCATAGCCCGCTGCCATAATTTTGCCTTCAAAGCCCCGTCCGCCAAACCCTCCAGGCACCAAAATCGCGGCCGCACCCTCAAGCAGGCTTGTTCCCGTCGCTTCCAGCTCCTCGGCATCGATATAGTCAATTTCAATTTTCGTCTCAGTTTGAATACCCGCATGCGTAATCGCTTCTATGAGCGATTTATAGGCGTCTAGCAGCTCCAGATACTTGCCAACAAAGGCTATCTTCAGCGAGCGCCTTGGCGCCAGCTGAGCCTCAACCACGCGACGCCAATCACTCAAGTCAGCCTCATCGCAGTCTAACTGCAGTTGCTCCACGACGAAGGCATCCAGCCCTTGCTCGTGCAATTCCAGGGGACCCTGATAAATGGTGTCGATATCGCGCATGCCCACCACCCCGCGTTCCTCGACGTTGGTGAAGAGCGCTATTTTGGCGCGTTGAGACTCCGCGATCGGCGCCTCTGAACGACACACCAGAATATCTGGCTGTAGTCCGATTGAGCGTAGCTCTTTTACGGAGTGCTGAGTGGGTTTGGTTTTTATTTCCCCAGCCTTTCGTAAAAAAGGCACCAAGGTTAGGTGGATCAAGAGCGATCTGGAGCGCCCGACCTCCATCCGCAGTTGTCGAATTGCCTCTAAGAACGGCTGCGACTCGATATCGCCAACCGTACCGCCGACTTCGACAATCAGCACGTCTACATCTTCAGCGACCAAACGTGTTCGGCGCTTAATCTCATCGGTGACATGGGGGATCACCTGAACGGTACCACCCAAGTACTCGCCCTTGCGTTCGCGGCGTAGCACCTCTGCGTACACGCTTCCCGTGGTGAAATTATTGTTGCGGCTCATGCGAACGTTAGCAAAACGCTCATAGTGCCCAAGGTCTAGGTCAGTCTCTGCACCATCCGCAGTGACGTAAACCTCACCGTGCTGAGTCGGGCTCATGGTACCCGGATCCACATTGATATAGGGATCCATTTTTAGGACGTTAACCCGCAATTTTCGGGACTCTAGCTGGGCCGCTAGTGAGGCCGTCAAGATCCCTTTGCCAAGCGAAGAGACCACACCACCGGTTACAAAAATATATCGCGTCATGGAACCCCATCTTTCGTCGTTTGCCGCTGGCCTGACCACAGATTGTTGTCGCAGTGCACGTTGCGCGCCTGATTTTTGAGCACCAACAATCTGGACAAGATGGAGGAATAACTTAGCAGTTCACCCACGCAACCACAATCTCGACCGAAAGATTCTTACCCCGACAGACGAAAAAATTATGCCTGGTTCTTTGTGCACATTAAGGTGAGGAATCGCGTTGCCGACTGGGACGCCTCCCGATCGATTCGGTGATGACGGAACCAGACGTCGGGAATCGCTAGCACACCGCACTCATCAACTAATATTGGATACAAGCCCCTTCGCCAAGGCGGGATATTTGCTTCTTGAAATCGCTTTTTCAGTGTCTGTGCGGATAGCGTCGACTGGTCGCCTAACAACTCACGGCAGCTGAGCCATAGTTCGCCTGAATAGGCCAACGCACCAGGCTCATCGCATTGGATTGGTGCTGTTTTAATCTGATAACCGTGCCAAATCTGATCCTGCGCCAAGGTCAGAAGCCGGGGGGATAAATTAGCGATGTCTGCATTAACCCGACCTTCGAAGTACAGCCTTCCCTGCCAAAAGCACAATTCAGCCGACCCGAGATTGAGTTTCGCTGTGGCAGCGGTGCGCTGTTGACGTAAAAACTCATCTATCGAAGCGTCAGCAACTCGATAATGCCCGCGGTGTGCTAGGAAACACCGTAGCCAGACCCGTGCCATTGAGTTAGACGAGGGCAGCGCTGTGGCTGATACCTCGTCAGGCACGTCATTAAGCAAATGCATCAGCAGCGCTTGCTGTGCCTGAAAATCATCGGCCGAACGCTGCACACCAGACAAGAACTCAGGCCAGCGCTCATCAATTGGTGGTAGCACCCGGTGACGCAGATAATTTCGGTCAAAGCGAGTATCGGCATTACTGGGATCATCAATCCATGCAGTATCATTCGCCACTAGGTATTGCTTGAGTAAATCTCTGTCCAAAGACAGAAATGGTCTGACGAAGTAGCCTTGACCTAGCCTACCGGATTCGCGCATCGGCAAAATACCGCGGCCTTGAAACATCCGCATCAGTAGGCTCTCTGCTTGATCCTGACGATGATGTGCCAGTAACAGAATGTCATCTTCACCCATATGCCGCTGAAAAGCGTCGTAACGCACATGCCTAGCCTGAGCCTCAAGATTTGTTGCCTTGCTAACCTGCAGGCGCTCAAGAGTTAAGGATACGCCTAGTTTGTCACAGAGCACCTGACAGTGGCTGGCCCAACGTCCTGACTGAAGATCTAACTGATGATCTACATGCAGCACATGAATCGAATAATGCTGACCAAACGTAGCCACCGCGGCGTACAGCAGAGCGCAGGAATCTGCACCGCCACTGAGAGCGACGAAGATCCGCGCTGTTTGTGGGGGAATGGCATTGCGGCTACAAAGACCTTGTACAGAACGCTCCAAGCTTGCGAATATTTCTTGAAACATCTCTTACCCTATTGATTAATAAATAATTTATAGGCTTCTAGTACTGCAGAGAAACATGTTCAGTGCCGAATGTGTTCGCCAATAATTGCAGTAAGCCTTCGCTCACTTGCACCCGCCACTGCTCCCCCAAAATGATCTTTGCGACCGCACCATCATGCTGGTAAAGAAGTTCAATTGGACATTTTTCTAACCCGGGCAAACCTTTCCCTCGATGAGCGCCTACCAGCTGCTTTAGCTGCGCGTTGAAATCACCGGGCAAAGAAGTCCGAGAAAAGTCCAGTTGCAGCGCGCGGCTGAAGCGTTGACGCGCCTCGTCGACGGTCAGCACGCGGCTGGCCCGAAGCGCCATGCCGCCATTGTATTCGTCGTATTGAATCTCGCCCTCAACGACAAGTAACTCGTCTTTATCGACTTTGCTACCGTACTGTTCAAACGCCTCGCTGAAAAGCGATACCTCCAAACGCGAGGTTCGATCGTCCAACACTAGAAAACCCATGGACGTGCCACGTTTGGTCCTCATCACGCGCTGGCTGACCACCATTCCGGCTACCCACTGATTGTGTTTTCCGGTGCGTAGCTCCTTGATCGGAGTACGGCAAAATTGACGAATCTCCCTCTCAAAGCCATCGATTGGGTGCCCAGTCAGGAACAGACCCAACGTGTCCTTCTCAGCATGCAGTCGCTGCATCGCCGTCATTGGCGGCACCTGAACCGGGTTAATACAAATATCTGCCGAAGATTCCGCAATACCGCCAAACAAGTCGGAAATACCGGCTTCGGCGTCACGGGCAACTTGCTCTGCTCCTTGTAGTGCTTGCGGCATCTGGGCAATTAACCGTGCGCGGCACTGATTAAGGTTTTCAGACTCCTGTCTGAAGTCATCCATAGCCCCGGCATTGATCAAAGCCTCAAGCACGCGTTTGTTGACTTTTTTACTGTCCAAGCGGCGGCAAAAGTCCGGCAAATCCAGAAATGCGCCCACTTGCCTCGCCTCTACGATAGCCTCTACAGGCCCCTCACCCACGCCCCGGACAGCGCCTAAACCGTAAATGACGGAACCTTCCTGAGCGCAAAAACGAAATTCGCTCTTGTTCACTGAAGGCGGTAACACGGGCAGTTTCATGCGCCTCACTTCATCCACCAATACGACCACTCTATCGATATTTTGCATATCGGCTGACAAGTTGGCGGCCATAAACTCCGCAGGATAATGAGTTTTCAGCCACGCGGTTTGGAAACTCAGCAGCGCATAAGTAGCCGAATGCGACTTGTTAAACGCATAGCCGGCAAATTTTTCCATCAGATCAAAGATCTCGTTCGATAGCCCCGCGTCAACTCCGTGCTCTGCGGTTCCCTGCAGAAATTGCTCGCGCACCTTGGCCATTTCCGATGCTTTCTTTTTTCCCATGGCTCGACGCAGGAGATCTGCCTGCCCGAGGGAAAATCCGGCTAGTACCTGAGCAATCTG
>CAJWZG010000047.1 GCA_913049565.1 uncultured Gammaproteobacteria bacterium | reverse complement strand
CTGGCTGAGACGACGGGGCGAATCGACGCTCCTTACGGTGAGCGGATAGACCATGATGCTATGGATGCCGTGGTTGAAGACGTCATCAAAACAATGGATCAGATGGATGCAAGACGCAGCCAACTGCAAGCCTGTGAGGTTGGCGGGATTCAAAGACAGGCGGGATGTGACGTTGTAGTGCGCTATTTGAGCCAGGTTATTCGCACGCTTTCGCCGATGCAGGTTTATGCACAGACCTTGTTGGCTTTCAAACTGATCGCGGCCGATGAACGGGTCGTGGGTTTAAATTTCGTTGCCCCAGAGGATCATTTAGTTGCGCTGAAAGATTATCGACAGCATATGAATTTTATTGCTGAAATCGGCGGCTACTACCCAGAACAGCGCCGAGGTATAGCGCTGCACGCTGGTGAACTCTCTCTGGGTTTGGTGCCAACAGAGCATCTGGGTTGGCATATTCGAGAAGCGATCTCGGTTGCCGAGGCTAAGCGTATTGGGCATGGCATCGATATCAGTTACGACGAAGACATGACTCAGTTACTCAAACGCATGGCAGCACAGGGCATCATGGTTGAGATAAATCTCACCAGCAACGATGTGATCTTGCAGGTCGAGGGGGCAGAGCACCCATTACCCACCTACTTGTCGTACGGGGTACCTGTCGCGCTTTCGACCGATGATGAGGGGGTCTCGCGCATTGATTTGACCCACGAATATCAGCGTGCCGCGACAACCTTTGATCTGTCTTACGAGGTGCTTCGCGGTTTTTCGCGTAATTCGCTTCAGTACAGTTTTTTACCCGGCGAGGGTTTGTTTGATGACGCCTACGCAGGGGTTCCAGTGTCTGCTTGCCGAGCAGACGTGTTGGGGGCAGAAGAGGTGTCCCGCCAATGTGCCAAGGCGCTGAAGGGCAGCGTTAAAGCATCGCTGCAGTGGGATTTAGAGCGACGTTTACGCGCCTTTGAAGACGAATTCTGATGGGCGCTAGCTTACAAATGAGGCGCGAGAATGTCGTAGATTGCCGGCTTGTGTTGCTGAATTTCCTCTGCGGTTAGACCCTCAACGGAGTGTGGATACACCAGCCACTCATCGCTTTCGTAAAGGAAATACTCGGGTTCGCGCTGGTTCTGATTGCGCGCGGGTTTATAAAACGGCACTGCGACCCGCACCTGTTCAGGCATGTTTAGCTTTAGCTCTTGTTGCATCGCGTTAATGATGGAATCGATCGTGCGTCCTGTGTCGTAGACATCGTCTACGATTAATACCTGATCGTCTGCCTGAAGATTCTTAACTAAGTAGTTGAGTCCATAAATTTGAACATTGCGAGATTGATTATCGATGCCGTGGTACGAACTGGTTCGTATCAGAATATGGTCGGTCTCAATCTCTCGGTAGGCAAAGTACTCTTGCACCGCCAGACCGATGGGCGCACCGCCTCGCCAAAGAGCCATGATGAAGGTAGGCTCAAATCCGCTGCGATAGACTTGATGTGCTAGGCGGAACGAGTCGTTAAGCAATCGGTTTGCATCTAAGTAGAGCTTGTCTGTCATAGTGTGTCATCTCGTGCAAAACAGATGGGCGAGACGACAGTGCTCCCGACCCGAGGCAGTGTATTGTACGCAAATTTTGAGGCGCAAAAGAATTGAGCCAATTAAACGACAAAATTTTTGTATCGGAAGAGTCGCAGATTCTCGATGCCTATCGACTCGGTGAAGCGATCTATTCAAGCGGCTATCGACCCACCTTCATCATCGGCCTTTGGCGAGGAGGCAGCACCGTTGCCTTGGTAGTGCAAGAGTGCCTTGCCTATCTGGGCGTGCCAACTGATCACACTACGATTCGCACTTCTTACGGTGGTCGTCCGCAGTACGAGCGCTCCTTTGCAGAAGCTGAAAACATTCGTGTTCACGGCAAGAGCTATGCACTAGAGTCGCTTACGGCGAATGATCGGTTGCTCATCGTGGACGATGTATACCGCAGTGGTAGACATACGCAGGCGGTGATTGCACAACTTAACGTCGCTTTGCGCCGGAACATGCCCGCCGATGTCCGTGTGGCGGCACTTTGGAAGCATTCAGCCAGTCAAGGGGCAGGCCCGGACTACCATCTTCACGAAACAAGTGGTTGGATCGTATTGCCCTACGAACTCACTGGCTTGTCGCTTAATGAGATCAACCAACACAAACCTGAGCTTGGAGAGTTATTCGACCGTTGAGAATGATGGTGATGACTCATCACTATGTTTTCGCGGTTAGCCTATGCGGATGCTTTTAAAAAGGGTAACGCGCAAGGGGCATTCGAGGCGGGATTCAGGGTGAGTTGACACGCAAGTCACCGGCAATCCCGGAGAATATGAATACAATAAGATCGATAAAGTAGATGGTAGTTGAGGGAAAGAAGTTGCAGGGAAATACAAAGTTTAACGGTGTGCTTATTGCCAACCGGGGGGAGATTGCTATTCGCATTGCCCGGGCTGTTCAAGATCTAGGTTTGCGCGCCATTGCGGTCTATTCAGAAGACGACGTAGATAGCCTCCATGTGCAAGTTGCTGACGATGCCATCGCGCTGCAGGGTCTTGGTGCGCGAGCCTATTTAGATATACCAGCGGTGATTCAAGCCGCACAGCAGGCGGCTTGCGATGCAATTCATCCCGGCTACGGTTTTCTGTCCGAGCAGGCGGAATTTGCCAACGCCTGTACAGAGGCGGGAATTAAATTTATTGGGCCAACGGCTGAACACTTAGACTTGTTTGGGGACAAAGCGCGAGCCCGAGCCGCAGCGATAGCCGCCGATGTGCCAGTGCTAGAAGGCATTGACCGAGCCGTAACACTGCAAGAAGCCGAAGCTTTTATGGCCGAGCACCCCGCAGGGATTATTATCAAGGCGTTAGCCGGCGGCGGTGGGCGAGGAACCCGGGCTGTGACGACGATTGAAGATCTGCCCAAGACCTTTGCACGATGCCAATCTGAGGCGAAAGCAGCTTTCGGTATAGAAGATGTCTATGTCGAAGTGTTCATGCAGCGTGCCCGGCATATCGAAGTTCAGATCGTTGGCGATGAACAAGGCGCGGTTGCCCATCTGGGAGAGCGCGAGTGTTCGGCGCAACGACGCAATCAAAAAGTGGTGGAGATTGCCCCTGCTCCTGCGTTGGAAGACGGTCTAAGACAGCGGATTGTTG
This sequence comes from uncultured Gammaproteobacteria bacterium, assembly GCA_913049565.1. The sequence continues at coordinate 11,431 of CAJWZG010000047.1, read as the reverse complement.
ACGCGGCTATGCGCTTTGCGACCAAGGAAGGCTATCGAAGCTTGGGAACCTTCGAGTTCTTGGTGAATACCTTAGAGAACGGTTCGCCGTTTGTGTTCATCGAGGCTAATGCGCGGCTGCAGGTTGAGCATACGGTGACCGAGGAGGTAACGGGTGTTGACTTAGTGCAAAGCCAAATTCGCATCGCCACTGGGGCCTCGTTGCAGGATCTTGCGTTGGATAAGGGTAGTGCTGTGCGCGGCTTTGCCATACAGGCCCGAGTCAATATGGAGACCTTGAAAGCAGACGGCACGGTGTTGCCTGCGTCTGGTCGAATCAGCGCTTACGAACCGCCAAGTGGCCCCGGGGTGCGGGTAGACGGGTTCGGTTACAACGGCTACCAGACCTCTACCGCATTCGACTCACTGCTTGCCAAGGTGATTGTGTCCTCAAAGGGGGCAGATTTTGCCGCAGTGTGTGCAAAGACGGTTCGCGCACTGGCGGAATTTCGCATCGAAGGATTGAACGCTAACACCGATTTTCTGCAGAACATCCTCGGGCACCCAGAATTCGTGGCAGGGGCAATTCATACTCGCTGGGTTGATGAGCAAATGCAGGCGCTCGCAACTCCCTCGGGACAGCGTGAACGTTATATTGGGGGGCCCAGAAGTGAGGTCTCCGACGCACAAGGCAGCGGTTACGCCGGAGCGCGTGTGGACACCTCTGATCCGCTAGCACTGTTCGCCCACGACGCCGAGACGAAGCATCGACAGCAAGAGGTGATGCAGGAAGCGCCAATGGTCACAGGTCCGGATGGATCAGTGGGTGTCAGTTCACCCATCCAAGGCACGATTGTGTCGATTGATGTAGAGACCGGTGATCAAGTGCGAGCAGGGCAGCAACTCGCGGTGGTCGAAGCAATGAAAATGGAACATGTTATTGCGGCCAACGTTGATGGCATCGTGCGTCAAGTCACCATGAGCGAGGGTGATGTCGTACGTGAGAGCTTTCCCATTGTCTTTGTTGAAGAAGCACAGGTGACCGGCGGTAAAGCAGTTGTTAACGATGAGGTAGATCTCGATCATATTCGCGCGGATCTGCAAGAAAACTACGATCGCCATGCCTATACGCTGGACGAGCATCGCGCTACTGCGGTTGCGAAGCGTCATGCCCGAGGCGGTCGTATGCCACGAGAGAACATTGCCGAATTGATGGATGAAGGTTCTTTCAAAGAATACTGGCCGTTGGTGGTGGCGCGGCAACACAAACGTCATGACATCGAAGCCCTGCGAGAAAGAACACCGGGGGATGGTGTGGTCGCAGGCACCGGAACAGTAAACGCCGATTTGTTTGGTGACGAAGCGGCGCGAGCCATGGTAGTGCACTACGACTACACTGTTTTGGCGGGAACCCAAGGCGCGCGTAATCACTATAAGCAAGATCGCATGTTCGAGTTGGCCCTGCGCTGGCGCATCCCGTTGGTATTGTTTGGTGAAGGTGGAGGAGGCCGTCCTGGTGATGACAGCACCGGGCCTGCAGTGGCTTTTGACACTCATACATTCACGACTTTCTCGAAGCTGTCGGGGGCGGTGCCGCTGGTTGGGGTAAATCACGGTCGGTGCTTTGCCGGTAATACAGCACTGCTAGCTTGCTGCGATGTGATCATTGCCACGAAGGACTCCACCATCGCGATGGGAGGGCCGGCTATGATCGAAGGCGGAGGACTGGGCATCTACACCCCGGAAGAAGTGGGCCCAATGTCGTTTCAGGTGCCTAATGGTGTTGTCGATATTCTGGTGGAAGACGAAGCGGAAGCGGTGCACGTCGCAAAGAAGTACTTGAGCTACTTCCAAGGCTCGACTGCGCAGTGGACGGCGCCAGATCAGCGCAAGCTAAGGCATATCGTGCCTGAAAATCGCCTGCGCCTTTACGACATGCGCGAGATTATAGAAACCATCGCCGACCTAGATTCGGTACTTGAGGTGCGTAAGGACTTCGGTGTCGGCGTGATTACCTGTTTCATACGCGTCGAAGGCAAGCCCATGGGTTTAATTGCAAACAATCCGCATCACTTAGCCGGTGCTATCGACTCAGACGGCGCGGACAAAGGTGCGCGGTTTATCCAGCTTTGTGACGCCTTTGATATTCCGCTCCTGAGCTTGATGGATTGTCCCGGCATGATGGTTGGGCCAGACGTGGAGGCCACGGCGTTGGTTCGTCACTGTGTACGCATGTTTAATGCGGGCGCCAATCTCACCACACCGCTGTTTGGTGTGGTTGTACGCAAAGCCTATGGCTTGGGTGTGCAGGCCATGTGTGGCGCTAGTGCCTTGGTCGGCTTTTTCACTGTGGCATGGCCGACGGCGGAATTTGCCGGTATGAACATTGAAGGGTCGGTAAAACTCGGCTACCGAAACGAGCTAATGGCGATCGAGGATCCGGCTGAGCGGGCGGATGAATTCCAGCGTCGCGTCGACCGCGCCTACGAGTCGGCAAAAGCCGTTAATGCGGCAGCGGGTGGTGGCATCGACGATGTGATTGATCCTGCAGACACACGCTCTTGGGTGGCAGAGAGTTTGAAACGTTTGCCCCCGGCACCTCAGCGAACTGAAAAGAAGTATCCCTTTGTAGATACTTGGTAAGCGGCTTATCGATGCGGGTGCACTAAAGGTTTAGGCGCGCTGTTCGCGATCAACCTTAGGGTAAGTACCAGATGGGAGATGACCAGGCACGTTCAGCAATCATCTGATCGGCGTCAGGATAATCCGCACACTTATTGAGTGACTCGCAGAGCAGCTTACTCCAGCGGGGTGTCGGTAACTCGCTTACACGGGCGTACCAGTAACTTGGGGCGTCAGCATTGAAATTTTCATCTTGCCAAGCAACGCAGGCGCTCTTGCGTCCAGCCTCATCGATCAGCAAGTCTGTAACCGTCTCGCGCAGTTGGCCCTGCCAAAGTTCACCTTTTACGAGCTGTATTTTGGCCAGGGGAACCGCGTCCTGCTGCGCGCTGATCGTGAAATAAACCAAAGACCTGTCGGGTGTGTTCAGCGTGCCGCCCATCGCGGTGTCGGTCTTTGGCACCGCTGGATGGACGTTGCATACGTTCCCGGCCCCTGCGGAAAATTGCAGCGTCAAACGCGGTCCACTAGTGGCATAAGCCTCCCGCCGGTGCAGGGCATCGAAGATCTCTTTTCGGGTGTTGCGCCGAGCCCAAACTGCGACCAATCCTCCGGGATTGAAGTCTGTCTGCCCTAAGGCCTCCTCGTCGGTCATAAAGAGCGACGCGATGCTACCGCGATAGCCGGGCTCGGCAACTCGGCCAACGGTGCCGAAGTGATTGTCGGTAGAGCCTATAGCGCCGAGCATCAGTGGGTTTATCTTACCGCCATTGCGTTGGTACGCCTGCAGCCCACGATTGAGCAGACTGCGGTAGTAACTCGAGCGAGTCTTTTTCCAAGCCTCTTCTGGGGTTAGCTGTGATGGGCCGCTCAGTCTGGTTTTGGCTACATTTTCAAGAACCTGCTCAAAATTGCAGTCATCAGTGTCGTTGTCTGCTGACACAGCCATGCATTCGCTATTACCTTTCTCCTGATGCATCTCTGCAAGACGTTCAAACTTCGCGCGCAGCGTACTGAGACTGCTGTCTTCACTTTCGACGTCAAATGTCGGTCCACCGTCGGCCCAGTTGATGTTGTGCGGAATCGTCAATACATGACAATCATCCTGGGGCCTGCACTGCTGATCCAATTGCTGCCAGAGCATTGCAACTTCAGGGTAGCGGACGTAATCAAGAGGCTGGCGAATGACATTGCTGCTGCGGAAGATCACGTTTCGATGCCAGTGCAAGCCGCCCGGTGAAGCTGTCCATTCATAGCCAATGAGTGCAGTGAACTCACAGGGTTCGTTAGCATCGTTGGCGGCTTGCTGAGTGCGAAGCCATTGGTTCGTCATGGCGTTATCGCAAGAGAACGCAGGGTCACTGCAGATGCTGGCCGAAATGGGGTCGGTGGCCCCCACGATGGGTAACAGGTAATCGTTAAACAGGGTGCGACCATCTCGGTTGTCGCGGGCGGTACGCAGCCCGTTGCAATAGTCGTTATTGATATACATCGGGTCGGTACACAAATAGAGCATATCGAAGGTCGCAGCGTGATCGGTGACGGCGGCAAAGTCCAAAGGTCGCTCGAGTTGCGATACGCTGCCATTTGCGAGGGTTAGCTCCTCACCCTTGGCATAGCGGTAAGCATCGCTCGGGGTAGCGGTAGCACCAAAGGCATAGGCATCGAGCGAGTAGGCGGTGTGTACATGTAGGTCGCCCCAGTACACAGATTTTTCGGATGGCATATAGGGCGCACAGACTTTTGCGGCAATGGTGGCCGAAGTGAGTAACCCAAGACTCCACAGCCCTAATCTCAACAGGTCGCGCAGGCCACGAAAAACCTCACTTAGGGGCACCGTGATGGGATCAGCGCCATTTTCGCCACTCGTTTTTCGATCTATCTCACGTCTTGAGGAAATGTTTCGCAAATTGAAGCTCGCATTGGTGTGTTTTGTGGTCTGCTTTGTCGGCCAGTAAAGGCATTAAATCATATGAGGGGAATTGTATAAGTATGAACCAAATCTTGACCGGGTTAGGTGTGTTGCTAGCGATTGTGGCTGTTTTTGTGCCGCTGCAGTAGTGGGCGTTAATTCCGGTGTTGTTCGGATTGCTTAGCGGGTTTATGACACCACTAGCGGATATGGCGAGCAGAACGGCTTACGCTGTTGCCGCAATAGCGCTACCCACTATTGCGAACACGCTTGACGCCATTCCTGCAGTAGGCGTTCATTTGAATGGGATAATCGATAATTTTGCCGTGATAATTGCGGGGATGGTCATAGCCAATTTCACATTGGTTATCGTTTCGCAGTTAACGGAGAGCGATTCATCTGCTGAGGTATCCTAACCGCTTACCGCTGGGTCAGTATTGACTCAGCGGTTATCTTACGCGCGATCAATTGACCCCTTGCGCCAGCACCTCTGGCACCTCGATGTACTTTGCGCGCAGGTATTCACCTAGGGACTTTGCTTGTTTGTCAATTCGATGATTCGAGGCAGCACCGGTTCCAAGCACTCCTTTAATGTAGAAATTCATCGCTCTTAGATTGGGCATGTCGTAGCGCTCAACCTCGTATTGCCCGAAATCGGGCACTAAACGCTTGAATTCATCGACGGTAAGAAACTCGCAGAGAAAGCTGTAAGCCTCGTCCGTCTTCGCCCAGACGCCGCAGTTGGCGTTGCCGCCTTTATCGCCCGAGCGTGTTCCAAAGAGACGACCAAAAGGAATTTTTACCCCAGGACCTTCAGGTGCAGGCCCGATACTCGCCGGCGTCTGCTGGTAATAGATTTCTTCCAGATTCAATCGTTGGGTTGGCAACACTTCCGTCGTGGTGCCGCCAAAGTGCACGCGCTCGCTGAGGCGTTGGCTGCTGATGAGGGCAGGCCAGTGGATAATGGCCGGTGCCCCGTTGAAGCCCGAAGCCCCTCGGCCTGTGTTTCCCGGGATACCCGCCAGCGCTAACTCGGTGGTTTTGGCGGCGAAAATTCGACCAAATTTACTGGGATCCTTGCCAGTAATAGTGACTCTCAATGCTGCATGTGCAACTTCGTTGGAATCAGGATCTTCGTGGTCGCTGCGGATCAGTTGGATATCGATGTCATCAAACTGTTCTCTTCCGCCCATGTTGTGGAACACCGCATCTAGATACAGCTCGGCCTTCTTCTCGATATCAAGGCCAGTGAGTAATACCTCCATCGACTGCTTATACAGCCCTTGCGTATTGAAGCAGACCTTATGAGTGGGTGGCGGGCTGCTGCCTCGGCAACCACTCACATAAACTCGATCCTCACCAGCCTCCTCAATTTGCATAGTGTCGAAGTGCGCTATGACATCCGGATTATAATAGGCGGGGGTCGATATCTCATACAGCAGTTGGGCTTTTACGGTTCCCTCGGAAATTAGTCCGCCAGTGCCGGGGTGTTTGGTGATGGTGAAGTTCCCATCGGCCTCGATTTCAGCAATAGGATAACCGACATTACGAAAGCTAGGCACTTCCTCAAAAAAAGCATAGTTGCCGCCGCAGCACTGAGCGCCACATTCAATAATATGGCCAGCAGCTAAGGCTCCAGCTAAGGCGTCATAATCGTTGCGCCGCCAATTAAATTTCCATGCAGCAGGCCCGATCACCACTGCTGCATCGGTAACCCGAGGACAAATAACGATATCTGCCCCTTGATCAAGCGCCTCTTTAATTCCCCAGCCACCAAGGTAGGCGTTAGCTGTTAGGGCTGTTTGGTCGGTATCCCGCAAGGCCTGCTGAGTGTCGAGGTTGGTAAACTCTTCTCCGTCGTTTTGAAGTTGTTCAAGGTCGGGTAGCAAGTCATCACCGTCTATATAGGCAACCTTTAGGTCTACTCCAAGTTCCAACAAGATGTTTTCAACCTCCCTGGCCATGCTTTTAGGGTTTAGGCCGCCTGCGTTGCTAACGATTTTAATGTTCTTTTCTGCGCATAAAGATGCGACATCTTTAATCTGCTTTAAGAAAGTGCCAACGTAACCGCTCTCTTCGCCTCGGGTTTGTTTTTGGTTGTAGAGAATCGACATGGTCAGTTCGGCGAGGTAGTCACCGGTGAGCACGTCGATCGGTCCGCCCTCAACCATTTCTCGTGCCGCGTCTAGGCGGTCACCATAAAAGCCACTGCAGTTACCAATCCGTATGATATCACTCATATTTTTCCCTCCACACGGTACATCCGTGCTGTCTAATAGTTCGGCTACTCTTTGACCCAGCTAGGTTTGCGCTTTTCGCGAAATGATGCCATCCCCTCTGCACCTTCGTCAGAACGAAACATTCGCGCGCTCCACTCGGCTGTTTCTCTAAAGCCTTCCTCGATAGAAAGCTGAGGTACCCGGCGTGCGAGTTTCTTGCATTCCTGTACTGCGATCGGCCCACCCAGATTGATCATGGCTATTTGCTCTTCAACGGTGCCGACTAACTCATCTTGAGGCACTGTTATGTGGGCCAGACCCATATCGACGGCTTGTTGACCATCAAATCGTTCGCCGGTTAAAAACAGTTTCATGCCGTGATGCACGCCAAGCTTCGGCATACAAACCACAGAGATAATCGCGGGTATAACGCCGATGCGAACTTCGCTAAAGCTGAATTGGACATCGGTACGGGTCACGACAATATCCGACGCCCCGACGAGACCTAAACCCCCCGCAAAAGCCGCACCATTAATGGCCGCAATGACCGGCTTGGGGCTGTCCATTATGGCGGTAAGCACGTCGGCATAAGGGACAGCTCGGCCGACGCCCTCGGACAGTTGGCCCGGCGGACTCTTTAAATCGGCGCCGGCACAAAATGCTGGGCCGTTTCCAGTAATGACGATACAGCGCACATCATCATTTTCGTTTGATGCCAGCAGATGATCGTACAGTTCAGTAACCAAAATGGCGGAGAGCGCATTGCGGTTTTCTGGACGATTCAGGGTGATCCATGCTGCACCGTTTCGAATCTCGTACAGAGTAGCTTCGGTTCCGCTCATGATTTTCCCTCCTCCGTTAACGTGACCAGTAACTGGGCGTTATCCACCTGATCGCCAATAGCGACATGCATCTGTTCAACGGTGCCATCTCTGGGCGCGACGATTCGGTGCTCCATCTTCATGGCTTCAAGTATCACCAGTAGATCACCCTTGGTGACGCTATCGCCCGCCGAGACCTCAGTGGTCAGCACAGCGCCAGGCATAGGGGCAATCAATCCGCCGCCACTGTCAACGCCCCGTGGGTCTGGATATCGCGGCGTCTGAGTAAACACTAAATCGCCGTTATCGCCGTGAACTAGCCACTGCATGCCGTTGCGCGCAATATCGAACAGCAGTCGTTGACCATTTAAGGCCAGATCAATGACGCCTTCACCTGCACGGTGGATCCACACGGTGTGCGCTTGATCGTTGCATTCGACCTGAAATGAGCCGTCACGTTGACTTTGGTAAGCTACGGTCAGTTCTCTTTCGCCAATAGTGTAAGTTGTCGATTGCATCGGCATGGTGGAGTTTCGAAACCCGCTGGGCAGAGTGGGCAAGACTTTTGCCTTGCCTCGTCGTTGCGCCTGACTTTCCATACTGACGGCTATCACCGTCTGTAGCAGTTCCAAATCCGATACTTCGCGTTGCAATGCAGGTTTTACGCGCTCAATGAAATCGGTGGTGGTATCGCCGGCGAGATATTCCGGGGTGCGCAAGGTAGTTACCAAGAAATCTCGGTTGGTATTGAGGCCCGCAATGGCTGTGGTTTCCAGTACTCTAGCCAGCCGACCAGCGGCCTCTCTGCGCGTTGCTGCATGTACAATGACTTTGGCGATCATCGGATCAAATTGAGTGCTAATTTCGCTACCGGCCTCAACCCCCGAATCGAAACGCGCACCGCCCGTTGTTGCAGGTTTCCACACCAGCACTGGACCCGGTGACGGCAGAAAGCCTTTGGCAGGATTTTCCGCGTACAGTCGAGCTTCGATAGCATGACCATTGATCGAGATATCTTCCTGCGAAAAAGACAGTGCCTCTCCTTCCGCGACACGTATCTGCTCACGCACGAGATCTTTTCCAATAATTTCTTCGGTGACAGGGTGCTCTACCTGTAGACGGGCGTTTACTTCCAGAAAGTAGAAATCGTCGTCGCTGCCGAGCAAAAACTCGACGGTGCCAGCCGAGGCGTAGCCGAGTTTTCGCGCTGCGGCAATTGCCGCGTCACCCATGCGTGAGCGCAAAGCGTCGTCCACGGCGGGAGAGGGGGCCTCTTCGATGATTTTTTGGTGCCGCCGCTGGATCGAACACTCACGTTCGTAGCAGTGCACGAGATTGCCGTGGTTATCACCAAGAATTTGAATTTCAATATGTCGCGACGTGGCGAGCCATTTCTCAAGAAAGACAGTGTCATCACCAAAAGATGTTCCCGCCTCGCGTTTGGCTCCCTCAACTGCTGCCATCAGTTCAGCTTCGCTCTCAACTACGCGCATACCGCGACCACCACCGCCGGCGGATGCTTTAACCAGCACCGGATAGCCGATTTCCCCAGCCGCAGAAACGATATCGGTGGTCTCGGTAATTTCAATGCCTGGCAGGGTAGGTACACCCGCTTCGTCCATCAGGCGCTTTGCCGACAATTTATTGCCCATAAGGCCGATCACCTCCGGTGACGGCCCCAGCCATTTGATGCCAGCGTCAATGACCGCCTGCGCGAATGCTTGGTTCTCAGACAAAAATCCGTAGCCGGGATGAATCGCGTCTGCACCACTGCGTGTAGCTGCCTCAAGTACTTTGCCTACGTCTAAGTAAGTTTCGCCGGTGCTTTTGCCATGCAAGGCAATTGCCGTATCCGCCTCCAATACGAAGGGAGCGTTGACGTCGCCGTCGGCATAAATCGCCACCGTACTGATGCCCATGGCTTGAGCGGTTCGATTGATGCGCCGCGCAATTTCGCCGCGATTGGCGACCAATAAGCGGCTGATGGGGGTGATTACATGCGCCATGTGCCGTACTCCTTAGTGCCTTTGACGGCGTTGTTGTGGCAAGCCGACAGTGACATGGCGACGACGTTACGCGTGTCTCGCGGGTCGATCATGCCGTCGTCTGAAACTCGCGAGGTAGCGTAGAGGCCCTTGGATCGTTCTTCCGCCCAGTGTTCGGCAAACGCTGCTCGTTGGGCGTCGGCCTCTTCATCGAACTCAATGCCTCGACGCGCAGCAGCGCCCTTACCGACGATGGTCATCACACCTGCCATCACCGCAGGGCCCATCACGGCGATTTTGGAGTGAGGCCAGATGAAAGTGAACTTGGTGCCGAAGGCGCGACCGCTCATACCGTAGTTACCTGCACCGTAGGACGCACCCACAATGACGGTGATATGGGGCACCGTTGAATTCGCTACGGCGTTAACCATTTTTGAGCCGTTTTTCGTAATCCCGCCTTGTTCAAAGTCGGTGCCGACGATGAAGCCGGTGATGTTGTGCAGAAACAGCAACGGCACATCAATTTGATTGCATAGCTGGATAAATTGGGCCGCTTTTTCGGCTGACTCTGAGAAGAGCGCACCGTTGTTGCCGACAATACCAATGGGATATCCGTGGATAGATGCCCAACCGCAGACTACCGATGGACCGTAAAGGGGTTTGAATTCCTCGAAGGCCGAGCCATCGACGACGCGAATGATGACTTCCCGTATGTCTAGCGGGCTTTTCAGGTCTTTGGAAACCATCCCCAGCAGGTCTTCACTATCATGGGTTGGCTCGGCAAATTCTGGCTTGGGCTCCGGCCCTAGTTTGCGCCAGTTCAGATGCGAAACGACTTCGCGGCAAATGCGAATTCCGTCCATTTCGTCTTGGGCGAGGTAATCGCCTAAGCCGGAAATTTGAGTATGCATATCGGCGCCGCCAAGACTCTCCGCATCAGCGTCTTCGCCAGTAGCCATTTTCACCAGCGGCGGGCCGCCAAGAGACACCATGGCCTGATTCTTCACCATAATATTGTAATCGCTCATGCCAGGTTGATAAGCCCCCCCGGCGGTGGCCGCACCAAAGATCAGTGACACGGTGGGGATGCGCATTTTGGACAGTTCTGAAATCTCGTAGAATAAGCGTCCGGATTCTGCAAAGTGATCGACCTCGCGCTGCAGTGCGGCTTCGGCCTCTGCGTTGGGATCACCTTGTCCGTCGCCGCTCGCGCCGCGCAAATCCGCTCCAGCGCTCTCGACAAACTGTACATAAGGCATGCGATTTTCTCGCGCGATCTCAAGACCACGCATCAACTTTTTTGAGTTAAAGGGGTTAAAAGCACCAGCGCGAACAGATGGGTCATGACCCAAAATCACGCACTCCACACCTTCGATCACACCGATGCCTACAACGAAACCGGATCCAATGTCGTAAGAAGAGCGCCAAGCGGCTAATGGGCTGATTTCCAAGAATGGTGAATCTTGATCGAGCACATGGGAGATACGTTCGCGAATCGGCATTTTTCCGCGCTTACGAATACGCGCCACTGCTTCTTCACCGCCGCCCTCCGCAGCCTCGTCGTATAATTCGCGCAACTGAGCCAAGGTATCCAACATATCGGATTTGTTGGTTTGAAACACCTCAGACCGCGTGTCCAATTTCGATTCTAAGACAGTCATAGTTGAGTCCCCCTCCTGCTGAAAATAAGCCAAAACACCCCTATTGGCATTAAAGCTAGCAGAATAAAAAGCCAGTCATAAGGTTTTTTTGTGTTAGTTTTTTGTTGTTAAAGAGGGGAATTGTTTTGGCCGCTGAGCAGGGATTGCAGCAACTGAAAAGCGCCCGCGCGCGCGACGGCATATGCCGAGCCACCATCGCTTTGCTTGCGAAGGTAGGCTATGCCGAAACAACC
>CAJWZG010000046.1 GCA_913049565.1 uncultured Gammaproteobacteria bacterium | reverse complement strand
ATGCCCAGTCTGAACTGCGAGTGCCCTAACCACATTGCCAAATTACTGATCGATATCAACGGTTTCGAGAAGTATTGCATGCAATGCATCGACGACGATCCATCGCAGAGTGCTCTGCACGGTCAGTTGGCGGAAATGACCGCGCAAGCGCGATCTATCTTTGAATCAGCGCTGCGGTCTGTCGCTGTGGCCGACGGGCTAGATTTAGAGTCGTTGCCGCCGCGAACAAAACACTAGCTCTGACGGCTCTCCCCTTTTCGAGGGCCGGCGACCCTAATGCCCTGCACGCTAAGCACAAAAAAAGGCCCGAAAGGGCCTTTTCTTTGTCTGCCTGACTCCTATGGAATTGGCAGATAGCCGTTCTCTTCACCTTTCGTGAACACTCCAACCGCGTCATGAGCGTGCAAACTCTCGTGATGCTCAATACGAACCCAAAAATCTTGCCAACGCTGGTCGTCGCTCAATGCCGTTTTTAGGCGTCGCCCTGCATCTTCGACAAACATCAGGTTTTTACCGTTGAGGCGGGCAAATTCCTGCTCATCTTCGCGCTTGACCGCGCTCTGTACCGGCGTCTTCAACGATTCCTCAACTCGGTTAATTAACTGAGTAATCGGCAAGTCTTCCATTGCACTGTCTAAACGTACCAGTATTTTCGCCGTACTCCGTTGGCTATGCGGGGTTGCTAAGATCCCCTCTTCAGTTCCAAGCCAATCATTTACGGATTCGATGCTCACATCGCTTTTTCCGGCAAAGTCCTTCCTGAACTGTTCTTGGATCAGCTGTCGTGCAAGCGCAGCCGAACAGGGGCATGTTGACGAGTACTGCACTTCTACTGACAGCTCTAGCGCAAGTTGACCCTTAATCAACGTGCCCTTGACCATAACTGGGTAGGAAGCCCAGCCAACGTTATCGCTGAGCAGAGCAGGTCGTCGAACAAAATGGTCGAACTCAAACTGCACAAACGCGTTAGTGCTTAGATCGTGATGCGATTCCAAAACCGACCCTAACAGCATTTTCAAACCTGCAGCGGTCAGTGGTCTGGTAGATGCATGCTCATCAAGCAACAGATACAGACGCGACATGTGAATGCCTTTGGCCAAAGGGTCAGCCAAGTTGACATAAACTTGAATATTAGCGTGAACGTTTTTGGTTTGATCGCCATCTTTCACCTTGAGAGGCTGATGGACGTTGCTCATACCTACCCAATCAAGAGTAGCTTGCGCTTCCGACAAGGCTCGATTCGCAATGTCTGGCATATCAGTAACGGAGACCAGCTTTGCTGTACTCATAGAATTTCCTAGCACTATTAATTTCCAACTCAGGCTACGTAGCTTGCAGTCAACGAAACGTGAACGCTCGGATACGAGTCCCTGACCCTTTAGCGACTCTTCATCTAAGTTGGACTTGCCATCACTATCGCGTGAAGGAGGGCTGCGGCTTACCTGTAAGAAGTTGAAGGAACGAAACGCTAGGCCTTGTCTTTCAACTCAGAATCACTCAGCTGCCGCGCTTGGTCGGGCAACATGACAGGTATCCCATCTTCAACGGGGTAGGCTAGCCCACTGGCAGCACACCAAAGTTCATTGCTTTCAGGCCGCCAAACTAACGGGGCCTTACTCTTCGGGCACACCAGGAGTTCAAGTAACTTAGTGTCCATCCACTACCTCGCTATGAAACGAAAGGATCTCGAAGAACGATGGTTTCGTGTCTGTCTGGCCCAGTGGAAATTATATCAACCGGCGCACCAACCGCTTCTTCCACCACACGAATGTAATCTTGAGCAGCGCCGGGCAGATCCTCTAACGATCGAATGCCCAAGGTTGTTTCCTGCCATCCGGGAACTTCCTCGTAAACAGGAGTGACACTATCGTAAAACTCACTACCAAAGTTGGGCCCGCTCATCTTGCTGCCGCTGTCTTCGTACCCGACGCAAACCTTTATGGTGTCCAGCCCGTCCAGCACATCAAGTTTCGTTAAGCATAAGCCCGATATGCTGTTTACCTGCACTGCTTGTCGCAGCGCGACAGCATCAAACCAACCGCAACGACGCGGACGCCCAGTGGTTGAGCCAAATTCATGCCCCCGCTTTGCCAAACCTGCGCCAATATCGTCAAACAGCTCAGTTGGGAAAGGGCCTGAACCCACTCGCGTGGCATAGGCTTTGGTGATTCCGAGCACATAGTCCAAATAGCGTGGACCAAAGCCAGTGCCTACCGCAGTGCCGCCAGCCGTTGTGTTTGATGATGTGACATAAGGATAGGTACCCAAATCCACGTCCAACATGGCCCCCTGCGCACCTTCAAATAAAATGTTCTTACCGGAATCTCGAAGTTCGTGTAACAGCGGTACTACATCCACAGACATCGCTTTCATTTGCTCTGCGATCGCGGCACATTCATCCAATGTTTTGGTAAATTCTACGGCTGGCTTTTTATAGTACTGGGTCAACATGAAGTTGTGGTATTCCATAACTTCTGCGAGACGGTCGGAAAAAGTCTGCCAATAAAACATATCGCCTAGTCGCAGACCGCGCCGAGCCGCCTTATCTTCATAAGCGGGACCGATGCCACGGCCGGTTGTACCGATCTTCATTTTACCTCGAGCCTCTTCGCGAGCCAGGTCGAGCTCTACGTGGTAGGGCAAAATCAATGGACAAGCTGGAGAAATTTTCAAGCGCTCGCGCACTGGAACCCCTCTGCCTTCCAGCGTCGTAATTTCTTTCAACAATTCATGCGGCTCAAGCACGACACCATTGCCGATCACACACTGCACCCCTTCATGCAAAATTCCAGAAGGAATCACATGGAGTACAGTTTTTTCACCATCAATGACCAACGTGTGCCCAGCGTTGTGGCCGCCTTGAAAACGCACCACGGCGTCCACCTGATCAGTGAGCAAATCAACGATTTTGCCCTTTCCCTCGTCTCCCCATTGGGTGCCGATTACGACTACATTGCGACCCATTTGTTTCCCTTCACTTTTCCGTGTCCTCCACACCTTTTGTAACACTAAGGCGCACATCAAGCGCTACGGGACGATACGCGGTGTATCACTCTCCCGCCAATTTGATTAGTTGTCTTCCGCGTGGGTATCAGGCTGCAACCGCCATTCGCCTTGTTCGTGCACCACCAGCCCCTCACAGTCTTCCGGAGTGGTTTCAGTTTCCGTCACCGCAACGATGACCCGATAACCTTTGCTGCGCAATTCACTCACAAAAACCGCAAAACCCTCTGGAAAAGGGGTAGCGTGGTAGGGCACAAAGTACGTCCCCGGCTGCTTGTCTTGATTGGCCATCAACTCTTTCAGATTCATATCAAACCCGGTCGCGGCGCGACCATGGCCAAATGCCTCGCCGATTCCATCGTAGCGTCCACCTTGGGCTAAAGCCTTCCCATGTTGGGGATGATAAACCGCAAATACCGGACCGTTGTGATAGCCGTAACCAGACAGTTCCGCCACGTCGATGCGCAGATCAACGTCAGGAAATCTCTGCTGTATCGTCTGCGCGAGCGCCTGCAGCTCGTCCAACGCGACTCTGACCGCATCAGAGCCTTTGGCCAATGCATCGCGTGCAACAGGCAGGACACTGGTGTTGCCCATCAACCCCGGCAGCGCTGCCAACATGTCGGCAGTTTCCGATTCACCCAATAGCTCTCGTATATCGCTGGCACCTTTGCGCTGAATTCGATTAAACAACTCGTTCTGGTCGGCCTCTTGTAGAGCACCTTCCTCAATGAGGCGCTCGACCAAACCCAGGTATATCCCCATGTGCCCCAGCAGCAGTACTGGGGTATGCATCTCAGCAGCATTCAATGCTTCTAGCATCAAACCGATCACCTCAGCATCAGCTTCTATACTTGCAGCGCCAAACATTTCGGCACCTGCCTTCAGCGGGACGCGGGAGATTTGATTACCCTGCGGATTGGCGAAAACAACAGGGCCTGCATAGCAAAGACGTTGAATATTATTCCGACGGCGGCTATGCGCATCGACCCGCACAGCTTGAGAAGTCATGTCTGCACGGACACCAAGCTGCCGCCCACTGGATTGATCCACAACTTTGAGCGTTTGTAGGTCTAAATCTTCACCGCTGCCAACAAGCAGCGCATCCAGATACTCGATTACCGGCGGCTCTAGATAGTCATAGCCCCAGCTTACAAAAACATCGAGCACGCGCCTTCTCAACTGCTCCAGCTGCCAAGCCTGGGGCGGCAATACCTCGTCCACTCCTTTCGGCAGGCGCCAGTGAGTACTCACTTAAACACCAGCCGAGCTAGCGTCTCGTATTCAGTGGCATTACTTGGCACGACCGCTTTCAAGATATTTGAAAAAGTCACTATCCGGATCGAGCACTAGCAAATCGCTTTTATCTTTGAACACTTCTCCATAGGCATTGATGCTGCGGTAAAAGCCATAAAACTCGGGATCTTTGTTGAATGCACTGGCATAGACTTCTGCCGCTTTAGCATCGCCATCGCCACGCAAACGCTCGCTTTCCCGATAAGCCTCAGCTTCTATCACCACAGCATCTCTGTCTGCCTTTGCACGAAGCGCCAACGCCTTCTCTTGGCCTTCTGCTCGGTACTGCCGAGCCTCGATCTCTCGCTCAGAGTTCATTCGCTCGTAAACGGTCGTTGATACCTCCGAAGGCAAATCGATTTTCTTCACTCGGACATCGACCACTTCTAGACCAACCGATTCACGCATGACTCTATCCAGATCGTCCCTCAGATCGTTCATGAGCTGGTCACGTTGGCCGGAAATAACCTCTTTCATTTCACGTCGGCTGATCTGGTTGCGCAGGCCTTCATTAACGCGCTCTTGCAGCAACCGTTGCGCACGCCGTTCGTCAAACGATGTGCCGGTATAGAAACGCTCGATATCAGCAACTCGCCACTTAACGAACGAATCTACAATCAACGGCTTTTTCTCAAGCGTGTAGTAAGTCTCTCCCTGCGAATCTAGGGTCAATACACGTGCATCGAACTTCTTCACTTCTTGCGCGACTGGCAGCTTAAAGTGCAGGCCTGGCTGAATCTCAGCGTCGATGAGATTACCAAACTCAAGCAAAATGGCTTTTTCAGTCTCCATTACACGATAAGCTGATTGGTTCAACAACCCGACGGCTATCAGCAAAAATGCGACAAAAAGAAACGATTTCATAGGCATCTAAATTTCTCCAAATAGTCAGCCACAGGCGCTGGGCGCCTTGGCAATATGTTAGTTAACTCGCCCACGGTTGCTCGCCGGCCGGCTTATGTTTAGATCACGTCGAAGCTGCTCTACTTCCCGACGCAGCGCCTGTACGTCTGTCGAACTGTTCAGTGGCGTGCTGCTTTGACCGATCTTGTCGAGCGGCAAATACATCATATTGTTACCGCCCTTGACGTCTACCATCACCTTACTTGAGTTCTTAAAGACGTTTTCCATGGCGTCGATATAAAGCCGGTCGCGCGTAACTTGCTTAGCTTGGCTGTATTCGGTCAGCAATTTCTCGAAGCGTTGCGCCTCACCCTCGGAACGCGCGATTACTCGATCGCGATATCCTTGCGCTTCTTCAAGTTGTCGCTGCGCCCTACCGCGAGCCTCAGGAACCACTTGCTGCGCATAGGCGGTTGCTTGGTTGATAAACTTCTGCTGATCTTCTTTCGCTTTCTGGACGTCATTGAATGCGTCCTGAACTTGGATCGGCGGCGCACTGCGATCGATATTAACCTTGGTTACATCTATTCCCGCTCCATAGCTGCGAAGATAGGTCTGTAGTCGGTCTTGAACCTCAATGGCAATCGCTTCTCGACCGTCGGTAATGACCTCGTCCATAGAGGCCGAACCCGCAACATGACGTAAAGCACTCTCAGTAGCCTGGGCCAGACTGTCTCTGGGTTCGCGAACGTTAATCAGAAAATCAGAAGCGCTATCGATTACCCACTGCACTGTCAGGCTGATCTCAACGATGTTTTCATCTTCCGTAAGCATAAGTGCTTGATGGCTATGCGATTGCACTTGGGTAACATTCACAATGTCGACTTGATCGATGATGGGAGCATTCCAATGCAGGCCTGGCCCAACTTCCTCTGGTAGCACCTCACCGAAACGGAAAATAACGCCGCGCTCTTGTTCATCGACTTGATAGACCCCTGCAAAGCCATAAAGGCCGAGGGCCAAGATGACCAGTAGACCAATCGAGTTTCCCGAGATTTTACCCCCGGAACCGCCCTTATCGCCGCCACCACCACCACCGCCGAACATACCGGATAGCTGGCCCTGCAATTTTTTTATGGCCTCGTCCAAATCTGGTGGGCCATCGTTATTGCTGCCGCGATTCCCCCAGGGGTCCTTGCCGCCACCGCCGGATTCGTTCCAAGCCATAGTTGTACTCCGAAATTAGTAAGTGCTGAATCCGTAACAGACTCGAGACACGCGTATTCTGCCGCAAAACGCGCCCTGTTCGGCACCGCTAACGACTGTTTTTGTGACTGCTTCCTAGACTCTTTTATTGGGCTATTTGTTCTTTTAGCAAGCGGCAGTTTGCGAATTACAGGAATCTGGCGATTGGATATGCACCTGACGCTGCCGCATTTGGCCTAAAAGTTTCTGGTCCGCTTGTACTGTAAGCTGCATGCTTCCATCTGTCAGCCTTGTTTCGAGAAGAACCGCCCCAGATTCGTATAGCCAAGCCCTGTTTTTACCGTCTTGTGGACTCAGCACGACTTGGTGGGGGGCCACCACGCCCAACGCCGCGCCAATACTGTCTAAGAGTGCTGATATCCCCTCTCCGGAAACGGCCGAAACCCGCGGCATGCGACCTATGGCTTCAATTTGCTCGGCGCTCATCAGATCTGCTTTATTTATCACCACTAGCTGCGGCACTTCTGAAGCGCCTATGCCCTTCAAGACAGCTTGAACTTGCTCCAAGCGCGCTTCTCGCAATGGATCGGCGCCATCCACAACATGCAAGAGCAGGTCTGAATAAACCACCTCTTCCAGCGTTGCTTTAAAGGCTTCGACTAGGGCATGAGGCAACGCGCTAACAAACCCAACGGTGTCAGTCATCACCACATTTCCCGCTCCGGGCACGTCAATTTTTCGCGTTGTAGGATCCAGTGTGGCGAATAACAGATTCTCTGCATAAACATCAGCATGAGTCATCGCATTGAACAACGTCGATTTACCGGCATTGGTATAGCCTACGAGTGATATCGTAGGGGTGCCCGTACGATTGCGACTTCGGCGATTTTGAGCACGACGGCGAGATACATCATGCAGTTTTTGTTCGGTCGCTTTGACCCGTTCGGATAGCATTCGCTGGTCCAGCTCGATTTGCTTTTCACCAGCACCGCGCATGCCGATCCCGCCTTTTTGCCGGTCTAGGTGAGTCCATCCACGTACCAATCGTGTCTGTGCGTGTTTTAACTGAGCCAACTCAACTTGTAGCTGCCCTTCGTGGCTGCGAGCTCGCTCAGCAAAGATCGTCAGAATAAGTTCAGTGCGGCTAATGATTCGACAATCTAGCGCTTGTTCAAGATTACGTTGCTGCCCTGGCGAGACGTCGTGATTCACCAAAATCAGCGAGGCATCCGCCCTTTTCATCGACGCCTTCAGCTCTTCGACTTTACCGCTGCCAACAAACCATCTAGGGTGCGGCGATGCTCGGTTTGTACGTTCCATCTGCACAATATTGATGTCTGCTGAGCGAGCGAGCTCGGCAAACTCCTCTTGATCAGGATTGTCTTGCCGACGCAGCTCGACGTGTAAAAGCAGTGCCCTGCGCCCTGCTTCTGGTCGTTCAAATAGCATGGAATGTGTCGCTACAGGTCTTTTTCACCACTCACACATTGGCATCAATCTAGGATATTTCAAGCCCAAACAGGGAGATCTAACACCCAACTCGCTACTTTGCGTTAATCTCGCTCACTAATGGAAACATTATGAGCGGGCACAACCGTTGAGATTCCGTGTTTGTACACGATCTGGCTAACAGTATTTTTGAGCAATATAACGAATTGATCAAAGGATTCGATTTGGCCTTGGAGCTTGATGCCATTAACCAAGAAAATCGAAACAGGTACTTTGTCGCGGCGCAGCGCGTTCAAAAAAGGATCCTGTAACCCGTGACCTTTTGATGTGTTTTTTTCTTCTTGCATTTTTTATCCACTGTCTTCGATCGAGCGTTCGAAATTTAGAGCTCGACGTTATTCTTCGTTCACCACTTCGCACTTGCGTCCCAGCTTTTGCGACCTAGCACTTGCGATAGCTGCCACCGACGGATGGGCATCAAGTCCTCGTTACCGCAGGCGTTGTAGTATACGCAAAAGATACCCTCTTTGGACAGTTTTGAGAAAAATGTCTAACGCAAGAGCGTGAAGTCCCGCGCATTTTTCACGATGAGCCCAAAAAATTTCCTTGTCGGGTTCAACCAAGTATGTGCGCTATCGTTTCCTCTACCGAATTCGACTCAACGACGCTTGCTTGCGGCCACTTTCGCAGCCAAGTTATTTGCCGCTTGGCCAGTTGGCGAGTCGCCGCAATACCTTTTTTTTGCAACATTGCCTGATCGTAATCACCAAGTAAGTGGCTCCACGCTTGGCGATAACCCACAGCGCGCATAGAGGGTAGCTCTCGAGTCACATCGTCCCGATTCATCAATCCGCTAACTTCGCGCAGGAAACCGCTTTGCAACATATGGTCAAAACGATCCGCGATACGTTGGTGCAGCAAATGCCGGTCTTTTGGCAACATAACTACCGTTCGATGAGAGCGGCCGGTTCGCTGATTAAGGGTACCGCCCGGTTTGTCTTGCCATTGCTCTGACATGGCTTTGCCTGTTGTCCGTACAACCGCGACAGCTCGCAACAATCGCTGATGATTGTTGGGATGAATTTTTGCTGCGAGACCGGAATCGATCTCAGTCAACTCGTCGTGCAGCGCTTGCGCACCGCGACCCATCAGTTCTCGTTCCAATACTTCTCGGAGCGCCGGGTCAGTGGTTGGTAATGAGGCTATGCCTTCAAGCAAACATTTCAGGTACATCATCGTGCCACCAACAACTACTGGCCGCTTGCCCGCATCAATAGCCTCAGTGATTGCTTGATCGGCATCGGCAACAAACTCAGCTACCGAATAAGGTTGGCTAGGATCTCGTATGTCGATCAGTTTGTGGGGATAGGCTTGCTGCTCGACTTGGGTAGGTTTTGCGGTACCAATATCCATTTCTCGGTAGATCAGTGCAGAGTCAGCGCTAATCAATTGCACAGCGTCCTTGCCTCCCCAAGCGTCTTGCACCGCCATTGCGACCGCCGTCTTGCCTATCGCCGTTGGGCCGCAAATAATCAGTATCGCAGGCCGTTCGGCAGCTTCACCAAACACGCTAAACGCCTATTGCCCGCGTAAAAACAGACGATCTAACTCTGCTAAGTCGCGCTGCACAAAGGTCGGTCTTCCGTGGTTACACAATCCAGCATTCTCGGTCACCTCCATCGACCTCAATAGGGCATTCATTTCAGTCATTGTGAGCTGCCGATTCGCTCGCACTGAACCCCGACAAGCTATCGTTGCCAGCACATCGAAATTCTTGCGCGCAACGCTATCACTGGTGCCAAATTCCCCCAGCTCACCCAAAAGATCCTGTACAAGCTCCTGCAGGTTCGCCTTTGCCAGCAAAACAGGCACCTCGCGAACCACCACACTACTCAGCCCTTGCCGCTCTACAATCAAACCCGCGGCATCAAATTGCTCCTGACACTCCTCAACCAGATTGGCATCTTGTTCGCTGACGTTGAACGTTAGCGGCACCAACAACCGCTGTCTTGCAATACCATCACGAGCTTGCGCCTGCTTCATTTGCTCGTAAACGATACGCTCATGTGCGGCATGACCATCGACAATGACTAAGCCGCGACTGTTTTGGGCGAGTATGTAGATGCCATGCAATTGCGCGATAGCGTAACCCAATGGATGAGCTTCCTCCGACTCACCAGCGCTCGCGAGGGGCGCAGCACGGCTCACCGTAGAGGGCCAATCAGCATGCTCCTCCGCCGCTGGTGTTGAGCCATTTGCATCTTGTTGTTCTTGAGCATGACTAAGTTGCGCTAGCCCACCCACTGGCGATGACGAAGCGGGGCGACTCGGCAGGTTAAGTCGGCGCTGGTGCGCAAGAGAATCCCGCGCATTTTGTTGAGCTAAAAATGCCCCTCGTCCTTGGGCCAGCTCACTAGTACTCGAACTCTGCCCCGGTCGAAGCCCACGCAAGGCTCTGTTCAAGCCGGAAAAAATAAAGTCGTGAACCCGGCGAGCGTCTCGAAAGCGCACTTCATGCTTAGTGGGATGGACGTTCACATCTACGTTGTCAGCAGGTATCTCCAAGTACAAAACGTATACCGCGTGGCGGCCATGGAACATCACATCGCGGTACGCTTGGCGAATCGCGTGCCCTACTAATTTATCTCGAATCGCTCGGCCGTTGACATAAAAGTACTGTTGATCCATTTGACGACGATTGTGATGGGGTAATCCCACCCAGCCTGATATCCGCAGTTCGTCGTTGCCTTCATCAATGTAAACAGCATTTTCTGCAAAATCTGGACTTAACACCCGAGCCAGTCGATCCAAAGGATCCCCTGCCACCAACGTTAGCGGGTGACGAACCTTATTAGAGCTGCCCGCTGTTCTTGTTTGGGCCAGCGAGAACCCGACATCTATATGAGCAAGGCTGAGCCGACGCAAAATCTGATCGATTTGATTTACCTCGGTGCGCTCGGCTTTGAGAAATTTACGCCGGGCTGGCGTGTTGTAGAAAAGATCTCTTACCTCTACGGTGGTTCCCACTGTATGCGCAATGGGGCTGGAGGCAATGACCTCGCCGCCGTGGCTCTCGACACGCCAGCCACCGGCTTCTGGTGACGTTGCAGAACTGATTTTGACTTTCGCTACAGAGGCCACGCTGGCTAGAGCTTCGCCTCGAAAACCGAGACTCTGGATGCCCACTAGGTCCCCCGCGCCACCTATTTTACTGGTCGCGTGACGTTGTAGGGCCAAGGGCAAGTCATCGCTATGAATACCGCCGCCGCTGTCGCGCACCCACACTAGATCAACACCGCCCGCTTCAGTTCGAACTTCGATCTCCCGCGCGGCGGCATCTAAACTATTTTCCACCAGTTCTTTGACAATCGATGCAGGGCGCTCAATGACTTCGCCTGCGGCAATCTGGTCTGCAACAAAAGAACTTAACCGTCTCACTCGATTCACGCGATCATCCTTTGGGTATGTAAATCGTTTGGCCCACGCGAATGCGATCGCTAGCCAGGCGATTGCGCTTTTTGAGTGCCGCAGAGCTCACACCATAGCGAACCGCAATCTCAGAGATCGTGTCGCCACGGCCGATGGTGTAACGGATTTCCTCTCTGCGCTGCGCCAACCACGTCGCAGGAGGTGGGTTCGCGCGCATGAATTCCTCAATACCGCCGGCAATCGCCTTTGCCAATTTGAGTTGATGCGACGCCTGAGACAATTTTCTCGCCTCCCCTGGGTTTGAGATAAACCCAGTCTCTACCAATATGGAAGGCATGTCTGGGGATTTCAGCACCAAAAAAGCTGCCTGCTCCACCTGTTTCTTATGCAACTTGGTGACGTTTCCCATTTGGCGAAGAACCGATTCACCGACTTGGCTACTTTGACTACGATTTCCATTCATCGACAGGTCGATTAAAACCTGAGCGAGCATGGGGTCTTTGTCGTCCAAACTCACGTTACCGACGCCGCCGAGCATATCCGACTGATTTTCTCTTTCGGCAAGCCATTTCGCCGTCTCGCTGGTGGCGCCCCTTTCTGAAAGGGTATAAACCGAAGCCCCAGATACCGACGCCTGTTTGAACGCGTCCGCGTGAATGGAGACGAAAAGGTCCGCACGCCTGTCGCGCGCTAACGCCGTTCTCTGGCGGTGACCCAGATAGTAGTCGCCGTCACGGATCAGAAAAGCATCGAAGCCTTTTTTGCTTTTTATCTGATTCATCGTGCGACGGGCAATCTGTAAAACCACATCTTTTTCGAGAGTTTTTCGCGGCCCTAATGCACCGGGGTCTTCGCCTCCATGACCGGGGTCAATCGCAATCATGACGTCTCGTAAGCTTTTAACCTCAGAATCCGCTTTCTTGCGGGTTTTGCCTGCAGACTTTGGCTTGGCGCTACTGGGGAAATATAGATCGGCGACCAAACGATGCCCGTAAGGAGTTATCGGCTTGAGGGTAAAACTCTTCGGCTCAAAGCCCACGCTTGCATCGACGACAATTCGGTAGCCATCCGTGCGTTTACCGCCGCGCACACCCTCAATATTCGTAAGCTCTTTGGATGGTTTAAGCGATAAGCCTTTTGCCGGCTTGGCGTCTTTTACGTCGATGACAATTCGGTGGGGATTTTGTAGCGCGAACACCGAGTATCTAGCTACTTGCGAAGTATCCAGTACAACGCGTATGTAATCCGGTGCCTCGTGTGTTCTGACACTCTTGATCACGTTTGCATGGACGGTTGTCGATACCAACAGCACGGCCGCTATAGAGAACACCCACTTACGCAAAACGTACCTGCACTTGACGCTGCATGGCCGAGACAGTGTTCAATAGCTGATCATCAGATGTCGGAGAATAGAGGCTTAAAGCAACCTCGACATTGGCTGGGGGCAGCCATCCTGCGCCTTGCTCTGGCCATTCGACAAACTTGAGGCCTGGACCTGAAAAAATTTCGTCGAACCCCAAAAATTCCAGTTCCTCCGGCGATGTAAGTCGATAAAGATCAAAGTGAAAAATATTTCCCGCTCTCGTTTCATAAGGTTCTAGCAGCGTATACGTCGGGCTCTTCACTGCGCCCATATGATTCATTTCGCGCAACACCCCGCGCACTAATGTCGTTTTACCAGCCCCTAAATCGCCATGCAGGTAAATGACCGCACGATCACCACAGTGCTGTTTAATCGCGCCATGCAGGTTCCTGCCAAAAGCCACAGTAGCCTCTTCGTCGACAAGGACTCGGTTTAACGTTTCTTCAGCCACAAACATATTTTAATTGTCGATTTTTCACGGCTGAATCTTAAACGCTCTCTTCTTCGCGCAGCAACGAGGCAATATACGGAATCGTTGAACTAGCGATTATTCCACGCTCTGTGGTGTCGAGCGCTGCGCGATCTGCCGCCGCACTATGCAGTAACACCGCTGCACAAAAAGCAGACTCCGAATCGTTGGGTTGCTGAGCAATAAAACTCCCTACTAAGCCTGCCAACACGTCGCCCATGCCCGCCGTGGCCATGCCCGGATTACCGTGACCGCAAATCGTTTGAACATGCTGATTACCCATCATGGTGCCTGGGCCTTTTAGCAGGCAGGTGGCATTGTGGGCTCGAGACATATCGATGACAGACTGCCTCGGCTGGTTGACGACCTCGTCGACGGTTCGATTCAACAATCTTGCGGCTTCCCCCGCATGCGGTGTTAAGAACAGTGGCGAGGCCATGGTTTTTAACACAGGCCTTTGATCTTGGTTCGCTAGCCAATAAAGCCCGTCTGCATCGATAACTAAAGGGCCGTTATAACTTGCAACGACTTCCAATACGCGTCCTGCCCAAGCGCTGCGACCTAGACCGGGGCCAAGAACCACAACACTGGCTCGAGATAACGCCGCTTGCATGGATCGCGTGTCATCGCTACTCAGCGGGTCAACCCACATGGCCTCGGGCAGCCGAGCTAACAGCCCAGGGAGGTTGGCAGGATCCGTAGCAACGGTTACCAGACCCGCGCCGCTGCGCAAAGCCGCTTCCGCGGCTAACACCACGGCACCCCCCATGCCTTTACAACCTCCGACAATGAGCACATGTCCAAGTTGGTGCTTATAAGAATCGACTGCAAGCTCTGGCAGCAGTCCTGATTGCCACCACCTTAGCGACAAGCTGTCGAAGCGCTTGGCAAGTTTCTCGGGCACACCCAAATCCGAGAATAATCGCTCGCCACATAGCCCAGGGCCTTTGCCTGTGTACAAGCCGATTTTTCTAGCGATAAAGGAAACCGTTGCATCAGCGTGGACGGCGACAAACGCTTCACCGTTATCTGCGTTGAGCCCTGACGGTAAGTCCAAGCTCAAGACAAATCCTTCACGGGAATTGATTGCCACAATCGCTGCTGCGAAGTTCGGTCGAGGTGCACCGACTGATCCAGTGCCAAGCAATGCGTCAACCACCGTTGAATGGCGTATGGGAGTACCCGCTTTTTCCACAACTAAACCGAGTGATTTAACACGCTCGCAGGCTTCAAACGCATCTCCTGTGAGCTGTTGCGTCGGGCTTACCGCTATAATTTGAACCTCGACGCCCAACTGCTTTGCCAACAAGCCGACCAGATAGCCGTCTCCGGCATTATTTCCCTTACCGCAAAGAATGCTGATGGCCGATATCTGCGGGCAAAGTAAGAGCAGTGTGTCTAGCGCAAACTGAGCCGCCCGCTGCATTAACGCCTGGCCTGTTAGACCCATACCGCCCTCGGCAACGGGCGCCATCGCAAGGGCGTCAATGTCTCGGCAGGCGGCGGCCGAGTAGAGTTGAAAGTCGTTCATCAGCAAGCGTTCTGTGTTGTGCGCATTTTGTTTAGCCCCATGATGCCGCCTTATCAGCCAACG
>CAJWZG010000045.1 GCA_913049565.1 uncultured Gammaproteobacteria bacterium | reverse complement strand
GCCGCTTCCAATCGCCCCTGCAGCCTATCAAATTTGTTCAAATGCCTCAAATTTGGTTTACAGGTCGACCCCTCTACGAGCCCACGCTTTGTGCCAGAGAGATATTAAATCCGTATTATCCGGTCCGGTGTATTTCCACCTGACTGAAAGATTGGGTAACGCCAACATATCCCGAGACAACGGTTGCTCAGCATTTCCAAGAAATGTAACGGGCAACCTACGCCGCCAGCGCGCGGATCAAGTGACCGCAGAGAGCGTTGTCTTGATCCCTTATTATCGCTAAGACGCAGTCACCTGGCGCAAGCCTCCGGCTGGCCCGCGTTTGTTTGGTGAACCAGAGACACTGGTTCGTGTTATTGATTGCCTTTTAAGGACATTAAATGCTCATCCTTTACGATAATCTATTTTCCACAAATGCCCAGAAAGTTCGGCTTGTGATGGCGGAAAAAGGTATCGCGTATAAGAGTAACATTCGCGATCTTCTGACAGGCGCCCAATTCGACCCTGACTTTATGAAGCTAAATCCAGCCGCCCAGGTGCCAGCCTTGCGCGATGGTGACAAGCTGTTTACGGAATCGACAGTGATTTCCGAATATCTAGAGGACGCCTACCCAGGACCGTCTTTGATGCCCGGGGACTCCGCGCGCAAAGCCGAGGTGCGCTGGCTCACGGAGCAAACCATTGGCTGGATGAGTCCAATGATCAACAGCCTGAATGTGGGACTGGTTTTTCGCCATATTTACGCAAGGAAATCAGCTGAGGAAATGGCTGCTTTTTGGGCCGCCAACCCCAACCCGATTCAGCTGCATCGTCAAAGATCTTGTGCCGAAGAGGGGGTAAACTCACCCTATATCCCCATCGCCCTGAGACGCTACCGAATGCTCATTTTGACATTGAACGCCCGACTCGAGAACGCGGGGCCCTGGCTCGCGGGCGAGACGTTTTCGCTCGCAGATACTGGACTTTTTCCCTACCTGAGCAGACTGGACTTAATGGGATTTGAGCGGTTGACCTCCGGGGCTGCGGCCTATGCGGAATGGCTCGCCGATATGCGCGCCCGGCCAAGCGTCAAAACGGAAATTACCGATAAAATTCCCGAAAACGCGCTTGCGGCCCACCGTGAATTTGTGGCCCGTGATCAGTCGGCCTTGGACGGGATGCTGGCTGAGTTGGGTGTCTAGCCGAAGGTTTCCGGCGATGGCCGGAGGTCACCAACGATCGCGCCCCGGGAGTTCAGAACAGATGGCATGATGTGTTTTTTCAGCGCTGTTTGCTCCGATGCAGTCAGCAGACCCATTTTTTGCAGGACGCCGAATAGGGCCACCGTGACAGCCCGACGGGTCCCGTCGGAGACCTTGATGGCGATGCCAAGCCCTTTGTCCCGGATCATGGCCGCCATGTATCCCTCCGCACCGATTTTGGCAATGATCCGGCCCTGTGTGATCTGCGCCAGGTCGGTGCACGGTGCTGCCGTGCCCCAGAAATACGTCGGTGCAGCAGCAATCGCATCACAGAGTCGGGTGATGGCGCCAGCTTCCGGCGGTGGCAGTGTTGCCGGGCTCGCTAGTCGCGCCATGGCCCGTGCCACATCGACCATGGGGAGCGCCGGCGCCGGCAAGGCACAGCCGTCAATGGCCCAGCTATAGCTGCCAGCATCCACCCCTGTTGTCAGGGATAGGTCTTCGCGGTAGCGGATCTGGCTGGGGTGATCAAATTCGTCATATCCTGTGATGTCATGGGACAGGTGCCGGCAGGTAGTCAGGAATCCCGCGTGCTTTCCCGAGCAATTATGGAACACCCGGCTGCGGTCCACATTTTGCCTCAGCAGAGCCTCTTTTGCTGATTCGTCGTAAGGGTAGTCCCGACCGCAGATGAGGTCGTCTTCCCTACAGGAGAGGTCGGCCAACCAGGCAGAGACGGCGTCAACGTGGAACGGTTCGGCCCAATGGGACGAACAGGCCAGGCTGAGATGGGTGGATTCAAGCCCATAAGCATCGGCAGCGCCCGAGGTGATCAACTGCAAAGCCTGAATGGGTTTCAGCGCGGATCGAGGGTAGGTCACGAAATGGATATCTCCGCTGCCCTCCACAATCGATCCATCCGGCGCCGCCACGGCATAATGGCCGTAATGCAGACTTTCGATTTCATCTCCTCGTGTCACGTTGACCAAGGGAGACGGTGAGAGGGGATTGTTCATGATTGAATCTTCCAGTTTGCCGTGTTCGCCTGGCATCGGGAACGGGTTTGAAAAGGGCCCGTCTCACTGCCATGATTTAAGACGATGAGAAATTCATAATTCGAAACCCGGGAAAAAGCCATGCGCATTCAGCAAACAGGGCTGGTACATCACGACAGAGCACGGGCCACGCCGGGCTTTACGCTGTTTTCACCTCTGGTTCACGACCAAGTATATCTTCTCAACATGGACGGTGAGGTGGCTCACGAGTGGACCGTGCAGGGCAATGCCTACGGTTACGCTTATTTGCTGCCCAACGGTCATTTGCTGGCGTCGTCGGTGCCGGATGGCGCGGCGGAAACCGATCGGGAAGGGCTGCGGCATCTCGTTGAGTTGGATTGGAGCAGCGATGTTGTATGGCAGGCTGACGCACCCGGTTGGCACCATGATTTCTGCCGACTTCCCAACGGCAACACGGCGTATATCAGTTTCGAGCGACTGTCTGATGAAGCCGCCGAGCGGGTTCAGGGCGGGTTGCCTGGCTCGGAAGTCAATGGCGATTATATTCTTGGTGATTATTTCCGGGAGATCACGCCAGACGGCGAGACGGCCTGGGAATGGCATTGCCAGTCGGACATGGAGATTGAAAAATTTCCGCTTGAGCCGTTCACCGTGCGCGAGGAATTTGCGCACGCGAATTCAATCTTTTACACGCCGGGTGACAGATATCTGGTCAGTTTTCGGCGATCCAGTATCGTGATCATGATCGACCGGGCGACGAAAGACGTTGTCTGGTCTGGCAATGAACCCCATTGGGGCGGCCAGCATGACGCATAGATTCTGGAGAACGGAAACCTGTTGCTCTTCGCGAACGGCTTCAAGACGAAAGGTCCGGCTTTGCCGTTTTCTCAAATTGTTGAAATGGATTTAGCCACGGGCGAGGATGCTTGGACCTATGTCGGAGATCCGCCGTGGTCTTTCAACAGTCCCCATATCAGCGGGGCCCAGCGCCTGGCATCCGGCAACACCCTCATTTGCGAGGGGCTGTGGGGGAGGATTTTCGAAGTCACGCCAGACGGCGAGATTGTTTGGGAATATGTGTCACCCTATGAAGGTTGGATTGCCCGGGGTGGCTGCGCCGGCAACTGGGTATTCAGGGCCTTGCGCTACGCCGCAGGCTCTCCGCACATTGCGGGGCGCGTATCGTTGTAAGCGGGCGCCCGCGCGGCCCGGCCACCGCCAGGCAACAAAACGATGGCCTAGGTTCCATGTCCCCGGGGTTTGTCCCAGATCGCGTTGGCAGACTCTTTTTCTTGATCCATGCCGGTGCATGACGTCGCTTTTGTCTGCTTTACCGGCATCTGATCGACGGACACTAGCGAACTGAGCTTTGGCGAATCGTGCAGCGTCCATATGGTCAACTATGGCCTTGGGATAGTGTTCCCCAATTTGGCATCCAGCGGCGACCTGCTCCATCGCCGTTGCCTGCCACGGCGCATGAATGCGTAAGTTGTCAAAACCTGCCACTTCCGGTACCCATTGTCGAATAAAGATACCGTTTGGATCTTGATCCATAGACTGTTTGATGGGGTTGTAAATACGCAGGGTATTGATCCCTGTGGTGCCGGACTGCATCTGTACTTGGGGGTAGTGGATTCCAGGTTCAAAATCGATGAACAGCTGTGCAAGGTGGTGGGCAGGGCGCTGCCAGTGTAACCAAAGGTCATAGGCTGCGAACGAGACTAACATTGCCCTCATGCGAAAGTTAATCCACCCGGTTGCGATCAGAAACCGCATACACGCGTCGATGAATGGATAGCCAGTTTGCCCGGCGCACCACGCCTGAAATTTTTGTTCGTCGAAATTGTTCTCGCGTATGCCGTCGCAACTTCTTGCCATGTTGTGCTGTTCCAGCGCCGGCTCGCTTTCAAACTTTTGAATGAAGTGGCAATGCCAGTGCAATCTGCTTTGAAAAGCGGCCAAGGCTTTCGGCCAGGTTCCCCGCTCAGCGTTTGCCAGTCCTTTGATATCCCGCTGGGCTTGCCACGTTGCCTGTACGACTCGGCGCATAGATATTCTGCCGCTGGCGAGTTGCACACTCAGCCGCGAACAGGCGGTTGTTGCACTGAGCGGGCTGGACATTTTCAGATGGTATTGCTCACCCCGCTGATTGAGAAACTCCATGAGGGTCTTATCGGCATTGGGTAACGCGAAATCGCTGAGGGCAAAACGCGATGGTTGAGGCTCCCAGCGCAGCCAGTGCGCAGTGTCGTCGGCATGCTGCCAACGAATGCTTCCAGGCAATGTTCTTTGCGGTTGACGCATAAACGCTTGCCATCGGCCCGCCCAACCGTCTCGATCATGCTGGCCTCTAAAGACACCAAACTGTGGAAGCTCAGTGAGCTTGATATTTTCGGTGCGGCACCATTTGCTAACCGCTTTATCTCTTTGGTAACTCCATTTTTCACCAATCTCCTCATGGCAGAATAATGAAAAGTCGGCCAATTCGGACTTCAACTGGGCTAATGCTTGAGGCATTTCTGCGATTCGCACGCAGAGGGTGCCACCCAGCTTCTCAATGCTCTTGCGCAGGTCAAGTATCGCTGTCCGCGTTACCTGCCAGTGCCGTGTAGACGTGCTGAGTTGTTCCCACAAAGTGGGCTCAATAACGTAAAGGGCAAGCACGGGGCCGCGCTGAGTTGCTTCGCTCAGGGCTGTGTGATCCTCGATACGTAAATCTCGTTTGAACCAAACAACTTGGGTGTTAGGCATTAGAACGCTCGGGCGACGCGGACAGCTGCTCTTGAGCCACCGCTTACGAGTTTGAGCCAAACGCTTAATCCCAGCGAAGGCTTGCCGTTCCAACGGGATGCTGCATCGCGCTGGTGAGAAACTTCGTCAGCGCAGCATCTCTCCAGCGTCTCGCGCAGGGAACAAGTCGGTATCTGGAGCGTCATCTTTTGGATTTGCTGGGTGTAATGCTCTTCTACAAAGGTTTCTACGGCCTCTACCGTTGCATATACCCATGCCGGACTGACGAGTGCGGGGATTGCGCCAATAAGCCAGCCCGCAAGACGCCATGGCAACCGAGCTTTCGATCGCTGGGATTCAGGAAGTAGCGCTTCCATCAGGTCAAGATGCTGTAGCTCCGTTGCTAAGTGTGCTCTGGCAAAGGCGCGAACATCACTGTGCGATGAGATCGCGAGAATCCCGCGGTAAATCATGACCGCACCCAGTTCGCCAGCATGATCGGACCGTAGGTCCGCTATTAGCCATTTGGGTTTTTTCTGGAAATTGGTGGCGGGGCTCATGCGTCTTCCTAAGTTGAATTATAGATGCTACAAAAGAGGCATCGAGGTTGCGGCGGCAGAATGAGGCCGCAGCTTCGACAGGCCATGACAAACAATTACTATTGGCGCTTAAAAGTCGATCGGTGGAGGAAAAATGAGCTCAGCAAAAGACACCAAGTATTCGGTTTGTACGGTTTGCGACATCGGCTGTCAGCTTCGTACTGAATCGGCCGACGGTAAGGTTTCACGAGTGATTGCACACGACAATCCGGCCCTTGCTGGCAACATTTGCTACAAAGGGACGGCCGTTCCGCAGATACACAACCACAAAGACCGCATCACTAGGCCGCTGAAACGTATCGGTGACCGTGGTGAAGATCGCTGGGAGGAAATTTCCTACGAACAAGCGATGGATGAAATCGCAGAAAAGTTGTCGAAGATAACGACGA
Source organism: uncultured Gammaproteobacteria bacterium (assembly GCA_913049565.1). Next base: position 8,834 of record CAJWZG010000045.1, on the reverse strand, counting down.
AATACGGTCCTGAGTCGTTGGCGGTGTCCACCTCAGGTTGGAATACTCAGACCACACACAGCCTTGATCGACGATTTATGAATCTCTTGGGTTCTCCCAATTGGATAAGCGGCGTGGCTCTTTGTGCCGGCAATACGGCCGCTGTTAATCGTTTGACCTATGGTTGGTTCCCCCAGCCTGATTGGGCGGCAACGCGTTGTATTGTTTTGTTTGGTCACAATCCACGGAAACATTCGTGGACGCCGATTTACAATGCGATCCGTGGAGCTAGAGCGAACGGAGCTAAGGTCATTGTGCTTGATCCCAGGGTTTCTGATCAGGCCGAGGGCGCTGACATACATTTGCGGCTCAAAGCAGGCACTGATGCCGCCATGTGTCTAGGGTGGTTGAAGGTGATCTTCGACGAGGGTTTGTATGATCATGCGTTTGTGCAAGATTGGTGTGTAGGCTTTGACGAGTTGAAACAGCGAGTTGACGAGTACCCACTCGAACGCGTCGCGCAGATTACCGGAGTGGCTGAGGAAGACATCGCTGCCGCTGCGCGGATGTACGCCACTGCAGAGGGTGCAGTAATTCCATGGACGCCGATTACAGACCAGCAGTTGTCTTCGACGTCGGCTATCAGGCTTCATTCTATTTTACGTGCGGTGACAGGAAATTTGGATGTGGCTGGTGGTGAGTCGTTGGGCGGATTTTCTCAAACCTATATCCCTGAGTCAGAAATCGGCCTGCATGAGCGTCTGCCGATGGCGCAAAAAGAAAAGCAACTGGGCTACGAAGATCACCCAGTCTTTACCTACCGGGTTGCTGAAATGCTCAAAGAGCCCACAGAAAAGGTTTGGGGCTATCCTTATGCCGATCTTGTTATGGGCTGCCATATGGCGAACCCCACCAACGTCTTTCGAGCGATGGCGACAGAAGATCCATACCCGGTTAAGGCCTTTATTTGCTTGGGTAACAATGCGCTGCTCAGTTACGCTAATCAGCATCAAATTCATCAGGCGATGCTTAATCAAGAACTGATCGTTGCCCACGAAATTTTCATGACACCGACCGCTATGCTCGCAGACTACGTCATGCCGGGTGACGCGTTTACTGAACGCAACCATGTGGCGGACTCATGGAGTTGGTCGACGCGGCTGGCGTTATCGCAAAAAGTAGTTGATGCGCCGGCCGAGGCGAGCAGTACCTTCCGGTTTTGGACGGACTTGGCGCACCGTATGGGATTAGGAGAAGAGTTCCCCTGGAAGTCGCTTGAAGAAATGCTCGACTATCGGCTATCCAGAGGTGGAAGAACATTTGACGAGTTTGTCAGCCAGACCTACATGGAAGTAGTGCCGCCAGAGCATCGCAAATACGAGAGAATAGGTTTTGCAACGCCGTCGGGTAAAGTTGAGCTCTACTCTAGTGTGTTAGCAGATCTCAGTTTCGACCCGCTACCCTACTACCGCGAGTTACCCGGTCACTCGGACGAGTTCCCGTATCTGGTATTCACCGGCGTGCGTGAAGATCCATTTTTCCAAACTGGTCAGAGAAATATCGAAGCGTTGCGTCGTCGCATGCCCGCGCCCAGTTTGTACTTGCACCCACTAGATGCGAGCAAAGAAGGTTTTGTGGACGGTGATTGGGCAAAACTTTCTACGCCTCAAGGATCCGTCGTGGCACGAATTGCGATTCACGAGACCATGAAAGAGGGCCATATTCGTGTGCCGCACGGCTGGTGGTATCCCGAGACGAGGGGGCGGACTGAACTGGCGGGAGCCTTTATCTCATCTGATGCCGTACTGTGCTCTGATGAAGACGAATGGCTGGATCATGAGCAAGGTGTGCCTCATTTCAAAGGGTTCCCCGGCAAAATTGAGAAAGCTAAACAGCCGCAACAGGTGACACGGGTGAGTTCGGCCGATTGGCAAGCCAATGCTGCCGTTGAAGAGCACGCGGCCTCTTGAAGGCCGCATTGGAGTGATGCGGCAAAACTTGAGAGCTATAGATAGATGAAACTTCGAATACTCGACAGCACCATTCGGTTACGACTCGATCGAGCAGAAGTGGATCACGTTGGAGCGGGCAGGTCACTGATGTCCACTACAACTTTTCCGGGTGGTGGTATGTTCTCGTACTTGCTTCAAGCTGCTGACACAACTCAGGCGGCGTTTGAAGGCGGCTGCATAACCATATCGGTTGCGGAACAAACGCTGGTTGCCTGGGCGAGGAATGATCAACAGGTGGGTATAAGCGATCAATTGCCATTAGCTATCGGCCAGCTATCGTTATTGGTTGAAAAAGATTTTGAGTGCCTCGAGCCGCGAAGCGGCGAAGATCAAAGCAATCGATTCGTTAACCCAAAAGCGTAAAGCACCTCATCATTTAGCAATATCGGTAGGCAATACTCCAGAGCTCAAACTGAAGCTCGCTCCGACAGCGCCAATGACTGCTTGGCCTCGGTCAAGGCCTAATGCCCTTCTTAGCTGAAACATCGGCTCAACGCCGGTACAGTGACCGGCCATCAAATGTTTGAGTCCTAGCTCTTTGAGCTTGGTTCCGGTCCAATCGACAGTCTCGCGATCTGCATTAAACAAATGCATACCACCCATTAAGGCGTTGATGTCCTTGTCCTGAATCCGACTTCGAACATGGGACAACATGTTGACCGCACCGGAGTGCCCGCAGCCCAAAAGTACGATGGGTCCTTGGTCGGTTTTAATCACCAAACCCTGACTTTCTGGCACCGAATCGGGTGTGCTCTTGCCATCCGGTGTTTCAATTAGCACCCAGTTAGGGTGATTTTGCTCTGGATAAATCCGAGGCACCGGGCCAGTAGCCCAGACACCGCCAGTCACCGGTGTTGGTTCGCTGATTTCGATGAATACGAGACCAAGGGCCTCTAAGCCTGCGCGCTGTTGCTGCATAAAGTTAACGGATGTTGCTCCGAAAGTTTTAGCGCCTCTTGGCCCACCCGGGTGGTTCATATCAATGGTTCTAGGGATAAAAAAACCTTTGCCGACATACACGTTTAGGTTTTCTGCGTAACCGCTCTGACGAATGGTAGCCACAATACGAGCTAAACCACTGGTGTGGTCGAAATGAAAATGGCTCAGCACGATGTTACGCACGCATGCCAGATCGACCTCTAGTGCTTTGGCGTTGTTGATTACGGTGTCTTGGAAACGACCGGCATCGAATAACACGCAGTCGCTGTCAGTTTCGACTAGCGCAGAAAATCCCCACTCGCCAATGGTCGCGCCATTGGCCAAGTTCGAAGACAGTACCGTAACCCTAGCTTGGGTCGCTAAATCTTTATCGGCAAAGGCCCAGTTAACGGTAAACGCAAGAAGGATACTCAGCAGTAGACTGAAGAATGAGTGTTTCATGAGGCGCAGCTTTATTGTTTTGGATTCCAGCTTACGGATTAGTTTGGTAGATAAATAGCTTTCTTAGATCTTATGCGCTGAAAAACAGACGTGGCCCACCGAACGCAACTAAGAGAGCTGATGCTTTACGATGCGTTACCAATTGTTGTCATATAGTTCCAGTGCAGGAGGGTAAAACATAGTGAAGCCTACGTTACGGATCGGCGTTTCCTACGACTTTCGAAATCCACCGGATTCGGGCGTCAGTGATCAGCACCTTTACGCGGAAATACTAGAGCAGGTGAAGTGGCTTGATGAAATTGGAGCCGATTTGGTGTGGTTTACCGAGCATCACTTTGTTGAAGACGGTTACTTACCCAGTTGGGTTCCAGTAGCCGCTTCCATGGCTAGCGTTACATCGCATGTGCGCTTTGGTACCGATATTTGCTTAATGCCCTTTAACCATCCTATTCGTCTCGCAGAAGATTTGGCTGTATTGGATAATCTTTCCGGCGGCCGGGTGGATCTGGGCATTGGTATGGGCTACGCCCCGCATGAGTTCAAAGGGTTTGGATTACCGGTGGCAAGGCGTGTTTCTCTAATGAATGAAGGTATCGAGGTACTGCAGCATTGTTTTACCGGCGAGCGTTTTAGCTACTCTGGAAAGCGTTACCAGTTCGAGGATGTAAAGGTCACGCCGGGTTATGTGCAGCAAGGCGGGCCACCGCTTTGGATAGCGGCCATGTCAGAGGCTGGTGCCCTGCGAGCAGCCCGCTACAACACCCACTTTCTGCCTCAAGGTGTAAAAGCCGAATCCTACGACCCATGGGTGAACGCCCTAAGAGACACAGGCCGCAATCCGTCAGATTATCGTGTCGGCATCATCCGTAGCATTTTGGTGACCGACGACAAAGCGACAGACTGGGGGCCAGTCCGCTCATCCGAACGCTATCGTATGGAGTTATATCGGCGATTTTTCGAGGAGAGCGGGGAGGGGTTTGGTCGTAAAGGCGAGCAAGTTCCGCAAACTTGGATTGTTGGTGATGTTGAACATTGCGTTGATGAGATAAAGCGGTTTGTCCGTAAGTTCGGCATTACAGATATCGTTTCGATGGCAGTGCCGCCAGGAATGCGGGCCAGTGAAATGAGCCATTCCCTCGAGCGTTTGTTCACCCAAGTAGTACCCAGAGTAAAACAAGAGTTGGCGCAGGAGCTTCCGTAGGAGCTCGGTCTGCAAATTCAGTCAGAGTTGGCAAAAGGCAAATCCCAGCTCTCGTTGGCACCGCCTCCATCATGATCCAGCGGATACACGGGCCGGCGAACCTTTTCGAAAGTCAGCTGGCTGTAGTCTGATGTGCATACACCGCGACCAGCGCATTCTACGACTTGCTTGGCCATTTCTATAAAGCCAACTCGGTAATGGATACGGCTCTTTAGCATCACATATTGATAGGCCGTAGGCTCCATGCCGAGGCTGCGAAAACACTCTGGATCGTAGGGCTCGATATGGCGCGAAATAATAGCAATGTCCACTGAGCCAATCCGCAGCACTGCCGACTTACCCATGTTCATTGTTAAACCCCTAGCCATAGCGACTTGGGCTTGAAATTTACCGTTGGAGATCAGCCTGACTTCGCCTGTCACGGTGAGTGGCTGACTTTGCTCGGTTAACGCAGGCATTGGTAATTTGCCGCCGAGGTCTACGGTGACTATCTCGCCGACCCCTGCAGCAGCCATCTGCTCGACCACCTCAGGATCGTAAAAACCAAAAACTGCAACTCGCTCTAACCCGGCTTCGAGCACGGCGCTTAGGACTTCGGTTGTGTCCATCGTGCCGCCTGAGGCGGTGTTATCGTAGTGGTCTAACACGATGACCGGGCCATCGCCGTCAGTACTGGCAGCATCTTGTGCACGCTGCATCGACGTAGATAGCGGTTCGATATCGTAGATGAAGCCATCGCGCTGCTCCCAAGCCCGAGCAAGAAGCTCGTCAACGTGGGTCTGCGCTGCATCAGCATCGTCATCTGTCATCGCTACCACGCTAAACCCCGCATCATAAATGTCCGCATGGGGAAATCCGGTGAAGACACTTATGCCTAGGCTGCCAGATTGCTCTAGTGCTATGGCTTTGGTTTGCAGTGATGCGTTGGGTTCATCGTCTGTGCCCTGACGCATCACATGCGGCAACATGGGGGCATTGCCCCATCGTAAAACTGGATTGGTGGTGCCGTTGAGCATGCCGAAAAATGCAACCGCCCCTCGTACTGCAGTGCTATCCATGTCGATATGCGGATACGTGTGATAGCCGGTAAGCACATTACAGTTGCTGACCATGAGTTCGGTAATGTTCGCGTGCATATCTAGGGAGATAGCGATGGGCAACGAGGGATTGTCTGCCCGAATACGTCTGAGCAATTCGCCCTCGCCGTCGTCGTGAGTTTTGGTCGTCATGGCGCCGTGTAGATCAAGCAGTAGAGCATTAACGCGTCCCGCAAGTGCCACGATTGCTTCACACATGTACTCGTAGGCGTCATCCTCTACTGGGCCACTGGGGGGTGCCGATGCGGCAATGCCCATGTCGATAACCACCCCCTGCTTTTCCGCAACTTCGATATAGCCGCCAAGGCAGGATGCAGTGCCGCGATAGACGTCGAGGGCTTCAACTCCGCGTAGCGGTACACCATGTCCCGACGAGAATCGATCGAGGTCGGTGACTACCGGCGAGAAGGTATTGGTCTCGTGGCTCATCATAGCAATGCCGATTTTCATGTTGTACTCCCTCAAAAATTTGCCAACACTAGCTCGCATTATTAGTACACAGTGCTGCTAAGTAAGACACGAGCTCTATATGACGACAATACCAAAAGAATTTACTCCAGAATTTATTGCAGAAAATGCCAGCCGAGAGCAATACATCTATCGAGCAGAAAACGGCTCCAAAGAACCGATGGCATCTGTTTTAAAGAGCAATCCTGAAATTTATTTTGTTCCACCCCAACGGCGTAGCGAATGGGGGGAATGGGTGTTCAAAGCGGGTTCCTATTACGACACCACGATCGCGTCGCAACATGCCTATTGGCGTGAACATGATTTGCCGAAACCGAGCAAGAATATTCACCGGCTGCGCGAGGATTTATTGCGCTGGGGTTATTGCAAGGTCGAGCACGCGCTATCGGCTGATCAAGTCGAAACAATAAAGCAGCGGGTACTAGAACAAGCTGAGGGTGAGCGATTGGCAGGACTCGCCCAGCGCACCCCGAGCGGGCAAAACGTCAACTGCTGTGTTAACAAAGGACGTTGTTTCGAACTTTTTATCGAGCAGCATCCAAGCATAGCGCAGGGTGGACCGTTGGTTGAACAGCTAGTCGCTGAAGCGCTGGGGCCGGGTTGGATATGCACTTCTTTGATAGCTGCGATTTCACTTCGCGGTGGGGTACCACAGGCTTTACATCAAGATCAGGGTAATGATCTCGACTCCCGCAGTCCGATGTCAGTAAACATCCTTACCCCCATTACTGACGTCGATGACAAGAATGGCGGCACGCTATTGATTCCCGGTAGCCATACGGTGCTTGCCGATGCAGTGCGACAAGGCAAGCCGGTTGGCAAGCTGCCACCGACGATTAATCTAGACGCAAAAGCGGGCACCATGGTCATCACCGATGGTCGCCTGCTGCACGGTACCGGCATTAACCATACTGATGAACCTCGCATCGTCATGCTCAATGGCATGCAAAAGCCCTGGATGCGTCAGCAGGAGAATTGGATGTTGTCTGTGCGTCCTGAGGTGTTGAAACGTGCAAGCCCCAAACTACTGCATCGCATGGGTTATCAGGCGACGACAGGCACGCAGACGAATGAGGGCCATGGTTTTGGAGCCAGCGGAATGATCGACGAGCCTACGGGGGCGACGGTAGATTTTCGCTTTGCTGCAGACGCAGGCGATTATCTTCGCGTTGGCGAGCTCGGTCCAAACTCAAGCGCGGAGCAACTCAATGCGCCCTTTACATTGCGCGACGTCGTCACCAAGGCTCGAGCGGGCGGACGCAGTGCGCCCGTGGGCATTGGCGGTAATAAGATTAACCCCTAGGCAGGGCGGAGGATACAGGGGGCAGGCCATTTCCATGGACTGCGTCTCATGAGCAAAATGCAAAAACCAAGCGCTCTACAACAACTACAGCGCCACCACCCATTAGTGGTCGAGGGAATGAGTGGGTACGACAAGCGGGACCCACTGGCCGTTGCCTCAGTTATTGTTAGGCAGCTCACAGCGCGCTGGTCGGGTAATCCACCGTCAAAGCCGGTGCTACTCGTTACTCAAGGCGATCCAATTGAAGAAAGTGGCATCTCGGCTATTACTCGCCTGGTGGCTGATGGGCTTGGCGTTTTCCGAGCCCTCATCGTCCTTGACGCCAATATTGCCGATTATCACTCGCCGAACGCGGATCGTTACAAAAACATTTGTGAAATCTCTTATTCCACCCTCGCAGATGTGCTGCAAGCGGATATGCCTGGCGCTCTGACCACGATCGAAGAGCGAGTGAATGAATCTCTGATCAACAAAAACGCGCGCCGCGCCGTTGAAGGAAAGCCAGCGCTGCAACCCTACTATCGCGACTTTGCCTTGTTGCAGGAAGTCACCAAGGTAGCTTGCAAGCAGGTATGCGGCAGTCTTACCGTCGCTCACACGAGTAGTGAGATAAGCGACTTTTCCGTGACGAGCTTTTACCGCGTGGGACTCGATGCAGGCCTGATCGACGCGAGTGAAATTGTGTCATTTAGCAGTAAACCTGATCAGCCTACGGACCTTCAACCGAGGACCGCGAGTTAATTTCATGTGACTGGAAACCACGGATCTGCACACCAAATTTTCATCATCTCAGACGTACCGTAGGGATGCCTTGGAGGTGAAGTAAATCGCTATCCCCTCTCCCCCTCTGTGATTCTCCCTCCAAGGCATCCTACTTTTACAAATCATCTTAGCCAGTCACGCCTGATGCGTTGAACCCACAAATCCCAGCAACCTTGCCCGAACGCCGAACATCCGGTATCGCATAGCGGCAGTCTCCCTGCTTCGTCGACGCTTAACCTTTCCCGCCGCCCCTGCTGGTACTGATTCTACTGTTGATGTCGGGGTTACTGTCTGCTTATCTGCTGGGAGCTAAGACCCCCTGGCCACCTGAACCTATAAAATCATAACCAAAACGCGGAGTGACAAAGTGAGCCGATACAAATTATACGGCGGCGGCGGATCGCCTTACTCGCAGAAGATGCGAGCGATTTTGCACTACCGACGCCTACCCTTTGACTGGATTCAAATTACGCCGGCAATACGCGCTCAGATCAAACACGATGGCCCACCGGTTATCCCGATTCTGCGCCTGCCAGAAGATGGCAGTTTGCATGTGGACTCCACACCCTTAGCCATGATGTTAGAGGACAGGCATAGCGAGCGCTCGATCCAGCCGACTGATCCGGCGGTCG
>CAJWZG010000044.1 GCA_913049565.1 uncultured Gammaproteobacteria bacterium | reverse complement strand
GTTTGCACCACTTGCTGCTGCGGGCTATTACGTGGTGGCACCGGATATGCGCGGTTACGGCGAATCCGACAAGCCAAAAGACATCGCCGCTTACAACCAAGTCGAAGTTGTCAACGACATCAAAGGACTGGTGACGGCACTAGGCTATAAAACTGCCATCGTCATCGGCCACGACTGGGGTGGCCCAACCGCCTGGGCCTGTGCACTCTGGCACCCCGAAATTTTTACCGCGGTTGGCGTGCTTTCTGTGCCCTTCAGCCCTCGCTCACCCGTACCGCCGTTGGATGCGATGAAAGCCTTCTTTGCCGGCAAGTTCTTTTATCAGCTGTACTTTCAAACACCCGGCGTTGCTGAGGCCGAATTCGAAAAAGACGTGCGCACGGCGCTACGCAAGTTTTATCACTTGGCCAGCGGCGAACTGAACCCCAGCACCTTGGTCGAGAAATCTGCTGACGATGACTTGCTGACCAGCCTGCTTGATCCGGATGAAATGGGAACGTGGCTAAGCTCTGCGGATCTTGATTTTTATGTACGTGAATTCACCCGCAGCGGTTTTGCGGGCCCGCTAAATTACTATCGCAATCACAATCTAACGTGGGAGTTATCGGCAAACCAACCGACAGAAATTTTGCAGCCTGCCCTGTTTGTTGCGGGCGAGCGCGACGGTGTGATCGCCATGGCGGGCCAAGCGCTTGAGAATATGCCTAACTTTGTCAAAGACTTGCGTACCAATATTCTGATTCCAGAAATCGGTCACTGGACCCAGCAAGAAGCGCCTGAGATTGTGAATGGTCACCTGCTCGACTGGTTGGCAGGTCTAGGATAACCGTGACAGAGTCCGTTCACACTCCCGTTGATGCCTCCGTGGGCGTCTTCGCGCAGCTCACCATCGTCGATGTTAGCGGCAGCGTTGCAACGAGTTACGCGGCAAAGGTGTTCGCCGATTACGGTGCCCTCGTTGTGAACCTAGAACCGGAACAGGGGTTCTTAACTCGAAAGCTAAAACCACTGCTCGACAATGGCGACAGTGCGATGCATGGCTATTTGCATGCCAACAAGCTCAGCGTGTTGGCTTCAAAGGCGCGCTTCGCTGACGAACCCTTGGCACAGCAGGCGGATCTAATCTTCTTCGACCCTGAACTGCTACCCAGCGCTGATTATCTACTCAATATTGCAGCCAATACCTGTGCTATCAGCTGGTATGGACTCAGCGGCCCGTACAGCAAGTTCAAGGGCTCTGACGCCACGGTGCATGCATTGAGCGGCTTGATGCGCGGTATCGGCACCATCGAAGGCCCGCCGGTCATACCGCCGGGCTATCAAGCTCAGATGATCGGTGGACTAAGCGCATACAACGGCGCACTAGGCCATCTGCTGGCTCAACGTCTCGGCAACGTCTCGCAGCACTTTCAGCTGGATGCCAGCATTTTAGAGGCCAACATGTGCTTTACCGATTTGGCCGCCATCAATGCCTTTAACGAGATCCCGCTGCCTCCGCGTATGGGTGTTAACCGCTTCCCACCCACCTATCCGCTGGGTATTTGGCCCTGCAAAGACGGCTGGCTAGGGGTGACCAACCTAACACCGGGGCAATGGAAGGCTTTTTGTACCTTGCTGGAGCTAGAGCACTTTGCAGACATCGAGTTATTCCAAAGCAGCGTCAGCCGTTTAGAGTCTTCGGATATATTAGAGCCTGAAATTCTCAACGCCTTAGGGACTCGCAGTGCTGAAGACCTGTTTTATCGGGGTCAAGCCATGCGTATTCCACTGGCCCGTGTGCCGACGATGGAAGAGCTCTTTACGGTGGATCAGTACACCAGCCGTAGAGCGTTCAGCATCATTCAAAGTGGCGGAGCAAGCAGCGAAACAAGTAGCAGTGAAAGCTTCACCGCTCCTTCAACACCGTTTCGATTGTTCGCCACCCCACCCCACTTTGGCGGCGCGGTTGCGGCACTGGGCGCCCACTCGGACAGCTGGGGCGAGAGGTCATGACCCAGCCCAAACCTCTGGAAAATATACGCATTGTCGATCTGTCTATGGGCTGGGCCGGGCCGCTGGCTACCCGCAACCTCGCAGACATGGGCGCCCAAGTAATCAAGGTCGAAAGCTGCGAACGTTTCGACTGGTGGCGCAGTTGGGAGGCCACAGAACAATGGATCGCTGACGACGGCGCAGAGAAATCTCCCCAGTACCTCTACGTCAACCGCAACAAACAAGACATCACGCTGGATCTCGAACACCCAGTGGGACGGGAGCTGCTGCTGAAACTGGTGGCCAAAGCGGATGCATTGGTCGAGAACTATTCCGGCAGTGTACTGCCGAAACTGAAGCTCGATTATCCGCATCTCAAAGAAGCGAACCCTGATTTAGTGATGGTTTCCATGCCAGCTTTCGGTAGCACCGGCCCCTGGTCGGAGTTTCGGGCCTATGGTTCAACGGTAGAGCATTCATCCGGGCTACCCCATCTCGTTGGCGACCCGGATCAAGCACCCACAATGCAGCATGTTGCGTTTGGCGATGCTATAGGTGGATTGAACGGCACCGCTGCGCTACTCACGGCTTTGTGGCACAAGCAGCAAACAGGGCTGGGTCAATTCGTTGACCTCAGTCAGGTGGAGTGCCTTTTCCCCTTGGCAGCACCGGGGATTCTTCATCAATCTGTACACGGGCAGCCACCCCTCCGTGTGGGTAATGCGCATCCGGAATATGCTCCCCATGGGGTCTATCCCTGCCAAGGCGACGATGCGTGGGTCATCATACAAATAACGACGGAAAGCGACTGGATTCAATTGGGCAGCGTTATTCCCGAACTCACCACTTACGGTGAGATTGGCCAGCGCATTCGCGAGCGAAAAGCCCTTGATGCGCATATTGCGGCATGGACGCAAAAGCGCAGTTCGGAGCAGGCTATGCTCGAACTGCAATCTGCCGGCGTCACCGCCGCAAAGCTCAACAACGGGAACGATCTATTAACAGACAGTCAGTTGAAAGACCGTGGCTATCTGCAGTGGCTGGATCGGGAATATGTAGGCACTCAACCTCACCCCAGCGCGCCGTTTCGATCAGCAGCCGGGGCGATACCGATCACGTCGCCGGCACCAACGCTGGGGCAACACAACGGCGAGGTGCTAGGAAAACTGCTGGGTTTGAGCGAATCGGAACTTCAGCAACTTGAGGCCCAAGGCATTATCGGCACGAAGCCGAGAATGCCCCGAAAAAAGAAATGACTGGCCGAAGCGGCGTTACGCCCTGCGTCACTAGTGACGCTACTTAGTCCGCCATATCCAACAACTCGGTGAATCCCGATGGCTGATGCGGGCCGATAATCAACTGCTCTAACACCCCGTGACCTCGCCGCTCTCCCAGCGATCCTGTCATCTGAGTGTCACAGATTGCCTGAATGTGCAGCGTATGCGAATCATCTACCTCGCTGAGTTTGTGCTCTTCATAGATTGATGCAGCGCCGCCGTGATATTTGCCATGACCAAAGGTCTCGTGGCCGTAGCCGACACCTTTCATGTACCAGTGAAACTTGGGGGTCATGGTAATCGCAACATCACCTGCACCTTGACGACGCTGCCACTGAATCTGAATTTCCTTAGCGTGGCGAGTACCAGGTATAAACTCAATGTGGGAAGAAACCCGCGCCAAAACCTCAGCAGCACCGTCGCCGTTTAACGGGACGAACGCTCCGGCAGTATTCCAGGGATCACCAAACTCATCGTCGTTCAAATGATAAAGCGTTACCGCATCTGGCCAATTGATTGGGGCCCAGAGCCAGTAGAATTGCTGAAACGGCTCAGCCGAGGGGTTGGCTTGGGCCTCGCGCTCGCCGATGGGTCGTACACCCCAGGAACGGTCCCGAGTCCCCAGCCAGCGTTCCGCACCCACGTCAATACGCTCCCCCTGATGCTTGATCCACCCCTCCCAGCAGCCGTTTTGCGTCAGCCGCGTGTAATCCATAAACAGCTGCGAGCCCAAACGGCGGGTAAAGCGAGGTTCTTCCTGCGCTGGCGCACGCCCGCGAAACAGCAGATCGGCTTCGATTCCATGCTCTGGAGCATCAATCAATAAACGCAGGGATTGCAACGGCTCAACGACTTTTACCCTGATGTTGCCAACTTGGGTGTCCATTCGTTCCATGCCCAGTGCCCGGGAGCAAATAATATCATGCTGTACACCGTTGCGGATCAACGAAAAGCCCGCGTCAATTACATCAAGGTGGGGATAGATGCCCATGCCGAGAGCAAAAAACACATCCCCTTCAATGTCGTATCCGTTGAAAAAGTAACGGTCGTAAAAATTGCGGCTTTGCCCGGCATAAGCTATCGGTTCCGGGGTTTGGTGAATCGGATAATCGTCCGCCTTTGATAACATCGTATCGCTCTCCCCTTAACAAATTTGCCAACCCCTTGAGTCTAGCCTCATCCAAGGCTTTCTGGCAGATTGCCTTCAGCGTTTTAATCATTTTAGGAGAGAGGCCAATGCGCCACATACTGTTTTCAACTATCGCTGCTATCGCGGCTCTGATGTTTTCCGTAACGGCAAACGCGGGCCACCACCTTGAGTCTGAAAGTCCGTCCATTAGCAAACTGACCTGGATGACCGGCAGTTGGTCCGGCGACATCGGCGGGCCTGTGCTTGAGGAAAATTGGACCGAGGCCAAGGCCGGCAGTATCGCCTCGCTCGTTCGCATCACATCCCCCCAAGGCACAGCCATGGTTGAAATTGTCAACATTCAGGAAATGGAAGGCACCTTAGTCCTGCATATTCAGCAGTGGGATCCTGGCTTCGTGGCTCGAGCCGACGCACAAAAGATGATTCTCGATGTTATGGGCAAACAAAGTGTCGCCTTCGTCGCAGCTAGCCCCGGCGGATTGAAGAAGCTCGGTTACAGCCTTACAGAAGAAGGCCAATTTCTTGTGCAGGTTACCACCGCGGACGATCAGGAAATGACGCTGCCGTTAAGCGCCATGCAGCGCTAAACGGGGAAACTCTGGCAGAGATATCAGGGGCGAACCGGGAGAGATAGATGACCACTATCAACAGCGTACTGGGCGAAATCGACAGTAGTGATCTTGGCTTTACCTTGATGCACGAACATGTGATGGTGGCCGCGAGCGGGTTATCCACCCACTACCCCGACCTGCTCGGCCCAAATCGAGAGCAACGGGCAATTGAGAGCCTGAAAACCGCTAAGGCGCACGGTATCGACACCATGCTCGACGCCACAACCTTCGATTTAGGCCGGGATCCGGCACTACTGAAGACAGTGGCTGAGCAGTCAGGGGTCAATCTCATCAATGTCACTGGCTGGTGGCTTGATGTGCCTCGCTTTATGCAAGGCGTGGGCGCCAATCAGATGGCCGATGAATTCATCAAAGATCTTACCGAAGGTTTTCGCGGCACCCGTATCAAAGCCGGGATGTTGAAATGTGCCGCAGACTTTGAAGGTGTTACCCCACCTCTGGAAACCATGGCTCGAGCTGTTGCACGGGCCCACTTGCAAACGGGTGTGCCGATCATGGTGCATTCCTATCCCACGGGTCAGATCGCTCGCCGGCAAATTGCCATTTTTAAAGAGGAAGGGGTTGATCTAGGCAAGGTAAAGATCGACCACAGCAATGATACAACCGATACGCAGTACCTGCAGTGGATACTCGATCAGGGCTGTTTCTTGGGGCTAGATCGCTATCCCGGGCGCATGGTCAGCCCGCATATGCGAACGGTAACCCTGAAGAAACTAATGGATATGGGTTATGGGGAACGTTTGTGCCCGTCACACGATTGCATTTGCCTGCACATTCACAATGAACGACCCGACGGCAGCATTGCGAGGCAGCACGACTTTCAACAACGCAATCCCGATCAATACCTATTTATTCAGCGTCATGTGATTCCCAAGCTACTCGAACTCGGGGCGACTGAGCGTGATATTGAGATGTTGTTTATCGATAACCCAAGGCGTCTATTTGAGGCCTAGCCAGCGTCAGCGCACCCGAGAAACGCATCAGTACTGCTCTACGGTGTTTTCAAAAACAAACCCGCCCGTTGGCATGGCCAGTCGATGTCGCTCCCCGGCAACATCTGGATTCCATTCGTCATAGCCCGCATCGCCCTTCCACATAGCTACACGCTCGCCGCTGGCAGCCGGCACCACCCGCGTATTGTAGGTAAGGCCTGTGTTTTGCCGAAAATAGCCAATCACATCGTCAGCGGACACCTTCAACGACAGTTGGTAAAGGGTTACCCAGGTGGGTGGCACTAAATCAATGCCGCCCTTAGCATGATTAGCGAGTGCCTCAGCAGGGTTTAACCAGGCATGATCTTTGATCTCTCCGTCGTCAATCTCCACATTCATGGCACCGGTGACCTTGGCAACAAAAAACCAAGTCGCAAAGCGCTTTTGCGGACCGGGAGGCGGAGTCCAATGCGACAAGAAAACGTAATCTTCGGCATCGACGGTAACGCCGGCTTCTTCTTGCGTTTCTCGCACTGCAGCGGCGCGGGCCGCCGCATCAATATGCTTCTCGTCGACTTCGCCGTTGGGGTAATCGTCTGCATCAATTTTTCCGCCCGGGAAAACCCACATGCCACCAAAAGTGATTTTGGAGTTTTTGCGCAACATCAGCACTTCGACTCCGGCTTCACCATCTCGCACTAGTACGACAGTAGCCGCCGGAATCAGCGATGAGACATTGGGGTCATCCTCGCTACGCATGTCGACGTTCCCATACATGTCATTGCGGTGCTGGGGGGCTTGGCTATCGCCTTGATCGGCTCCTTGACTCATTTACTGCTCCATCTAATTTTCTTTGTCGTTGTCGTTTTTCTGGTTTGGCCTGATCTTTATGCACTTTGAATCGCAGCAGACCAGTCCTGCCAAATATCTGCGGCCACCGGCTTAGTTCGCAAGAAATCGAGATCCTCTGTCCAAAAATCTGCCAGCACCGCTTGGCGAATTTGGTCACTGTAATTTTGACCGGCCGCGTGAGCCAGCCGATGGTGCCAGAAGACGATATCACCGGCTTTACCATGACACTCCACGGGTTCTATCTCATCGATCACTTTCTTGAGTTCGGCGGTGTAAGCACTACTGTGGGCTATACCCTTAAACGCTGGAAGATGCGGATAGTAGGGTATCCGCGGCTGGTCATAGCGCAGCGCAAAAGTTGGGAACAAGCGGGTATGAGAGCCCGGCCAAACTTTGAATGCTCCTCCGTCTTTTGGGCAATCGTCTATCAGCCCAACCACTCCAAGCTGAAAAGGATGGCCGTCTGTATGGCATCCATCGGGCTCTCGTGCTTTGTTGCCGTAGGGCAATGTGCAATAAACCCCTCGCGCGCCGTCGTTACCCAAGACTGGGTCTGTCGGCCCCCCGGGCCAAGCTGCCCCGTGGCTACCCATGGGTGATCCATCAACAATCGCTTGGCGCAAAGGCCCGCCGAGTAGTTGCTCGGCCATAGCGCAAATAGACTCAGAGTAAATTAGAGAGACAACCTGTGGGTTAACGCCCAAATATCGATTCAGCCAGCGATAGCCTGTCCGCAGGTGCCTTTCGTCCGAGGTTTCATCCGACTCGGCAAATGGGCCAATAAAGCTGTCTTGCTTATCCCGCTGCAGGCGCGCATCGCCTGGCAGGGCCTTCCACATCAAATCTCGGACTTGTTCGCAAAGAGCACGGCTCATCGCACCGGGCACAATAACGTACCCGTTATTTTTGAAAAAACGGATTTGCTCTGTATTGAGCATTCTGACTCTCCCCAGCTCTGCTGATCGAACATAGCACTCTGACCTTTTGCTAGCCATCGCTCTGGGATATCTTCGATCCACCATTAGGGGAGGAGAGTTTCAATGGCGCTAGCAGGGATACGAGTAATCGATTTAACCGACGAGCGCGGTATTTACGGCACCAAACTCCTAGCCGACTTAGGCGCTTCGGTCATTCGCGCCGAGGGCGCTAGCGGAGATCCACTACGTCAACGCGGCCCATTTTTGCAGTCCGGCGCAGAGCGAGTTTCGCTTTGGCACAGTTTCTTCGCCTCAAACCGCACCTTTGTCACCGTGGATGCGCAAGACCCTGACTCTACTAGCGCGCTGCAAACGCTGGCCGAAGGCGCAGATATTGTGTGTCTGTCCGGTGAAACTAAGCTGCTCGACCTGCAAGCCGCTAAGCAAGCCAACCCGTCTTTGGTGGTCGTCGAGTTATCCTCCTTTGGTAAAACTGGCCCATGGAAAGACTATTTGGCACCAGACCTTGTGGCCGGTGCGCTAGCAGGCGCGTTGGCGACTACTGGAGATATCGATACTCCGCCACTGAAAAATTTTGGTGATCTGAACTTTATGCTCTCAGGCGCCTATGTCGCCATCGCTGCTCTGGGTGCACTGCATCATCAGCGCAGCAAGGGGCAAGGCCAGACCGCGCACTTGTCCGCACACGAGTGCATCGCCTCCTGTCTTGAGCATGTGTTTATGTTCTATTTCTACCAGCAGACGTTGAACCGACCCGAAGGGCGGGTACTGCCTCGACGTGGGGCCCTGCACTGGTCTGATGCTTACGGCGTGATGCCAGGCCAAAACGGGGCGATCATGGTGACCCCTGCCCCAGACTTTGATGCGCAATTGATGTGGTGGATCGAAGAGGATGTGCATGAAGACCTTATCGATCCCAAATATATGGAGCCGGAAAATTTGCGTCTACGCACCCATCGGGCGATGGATATTATGCGCCGCTGGGTAGCGACAAAAGACGTGGAAACCCTGTTTCATGAGGCTCAATCGCGCCACTCGCCCTACGGCTGGGTTCTACCGATCGAGAAAGTCGCCGAGAACCCGCAATTGGCGGCGCGAAACTGGTATGTCCCTTATGCAATCAGCGACACTACGGTGACCTCAACCGGGGCGCCCTATCATTTCAGCAAAACCCCATGGCAACTATCGCCATATCAACCCTCGCCAGAAACCGTTCAATCGGTCGCGAGTAGAATCAATTGGCATCCACGGGCATTACCCACCGGCGACACCTCCGGCGACAAACCTCTCTCAGGCATCAAGGTACTGGACTTTACTCATGTGCTAGCGGGCCCGTTTGCGACGCGTATGCTGGCGGATATGGGCGCCGATGTGATCAAAATCAACAGCAGCGAGCGGGCGGTTACAACCCAAGATCCCCATCACCCCTATTACCTTATGTGGAATCGCAACAAGCGGGCGTTGGCGCTTAAGATGTCAGACGACTCCGCCAAATCGCTGGCTAGGAAGCTGGTGGACGAAGCTGATATCGTGATCGACAACTTTTCCGTCGGCGTACTGGATCGGTGGGGAATTGGCTATAGCGAGGTGAGCCAGACCAACCCGGGCGTAATCTATGCACAGATGTCGGGCATGGGTGATGGCGGCCCCTGGTCCAAATATGTGACCTATGCACCAACGATTCATGCTCTCTGCGGCATCACTGCTACCACCGGAGTACCAGGCCGCGAAGACATCGGTATCGGTTTTTCCTATAACGACCATCAGGCCGGTTTGCATGGCGCGGTTGCGGTCTTGGCTGCATTGCAGGCTCGCCGCAGCACTGGCGAGGGTCAGCGCGTAGACATATCGCAATTTGAGATTGGCATCAATTTTATCGGGCCATCGCTATTGGATTTCGCGGCTAACGGCAATAAGGCTCGCGCAGTGGCTAACGACTTGCCCTACGACGCCCTCGCACCCCACGGCGTTTATCGGTGCGCGGATCAACCCAAGGACACGGGCGCTGACGACCACACGTCGGCAATGGTTAGCGAACGCTGGATCGCCATAGCTTGCACCAATGAGGATCAGTGGCAGGCGCTAAAAACTCTGATGGGTAGCCCAGCCTGGGCCGATCGAGACCAATTTTCTGACGCCGCGTCACGCTTTGCGCACCGCAGCGAGCTAGATACACACCTGTCGGCATGGACGCTCAGCGCGTCAGCACAAGCGTTGATGCAAAGCTGCCAAGATGCTGGCGTTCCCGCCGGTGTCGTACAAGACGGCGCTGACCTGGTCGAGCATGACCCGCAGTTGCGTCAGCGCGGTTTTCTGCAGCCGCTAGATGACGTGCACCCGACACTAGGGCCAACATGGATCGACAAACTGGCGATTCAATTTGCAACCACGCCGTGTGACGACTACCAGCGCACCCGGGCCGTCGGCGAAGACAACGAGGCAATTTTAAAAGATTGGTTGGGGATGGATGATAAGACCGTAGCAGCACTCACTGACGCGGGCGTGCTCAGTTAGGCCGTTTGTTTAGTTAAACCAACGTTCAAGAATCCAGCGTGCACAGCGCAAATGCTCCCTAAGCGGTTCGCTGTTTAATGATTGTCTATCAAGGGAGCCATCGCAGAGCCGGCCCAAACGGTTTTGCTCTCGCAGTGCCTTAATGCCTGCTGCGAGCTTGTTTCGCTGACCCTTGCTGGTGAGTTCGATCACCCCCACACAAGCGTTTGATGAAAGGGCCTCGTAAAGCATGGAGGCACTGTCTGCACTTACCCAGACCTGCCCTGCTTGAGACAATTCTTGGCTCAGCCATGCTGATGAATTATCGCGATAGTGAACAACTGTGGCATTTGCTGCGTCTTGGATCGCCTCGCTCACAAGTCGGATCAGGTTCGGCGAACTGCGCGGTGAATCAGAAATTTGCCAATGCACCTCGGGGCTTTGGGCAATGATCTGCGCGGCAGATGCTGCGACCACAGGGTCTGCGAAGTAAAAGTGTGGGTTTTCTCCCCCTAGCAAAATCAATCCCCGATTTGACCGCGCGGCACCCGTGACTGAGGGGCCCATGGCACCAATCGAACGCAGCACTTTGCGCTCCGACCACAGGTTGTCGTGCTCTGGCACCACAGCTAAGTCGTAACAAAAGCTCGGCAGGCTCGGTTTCATTAGCACAACTGCGCGGCTACCGAGATGCCAACGTGTACGAGCCATGGGAACGTGCGTGGATCGACCTGCGCCGATCAACAGATCCGGGGCCTGTCCCGGGTCTCGCCACAGCGCCGATGAATCCTTGGCAAAATCGACCATAGCAATATCCCGCACCTCTAACTCAGAAGCCTCCCCGGCAAAATCAGGCAGACAAGCCCCTAGGCCTCGCACCAGACCCTCAGTCTGTTTCTCGTGCCCCGGACGGCCGTCTATAAAGCGCCAAACGCGCAAGGTCAAAGACATCAAGTCACCACAGTAGAAAAAGCTAATATACCTGCGTTATCGCGAAGTTTAACAAACGAAATCGCCGAAGCTGCGGCCAAGATTTACCTGATAGACGAACCCGATCAAAAATCACGAAGAAAGAAATCGAAAGCAAAGCTGCCTGGGATTAACATTTGTGCGTGGCAACCAACAGATACTTTTTATGAATCCCAGAACAAGGTGAGTCAAGCATGATTCAGTTACTTTGGCAGGGACAGTACGTTGTATTTATCTTGCTAATTGTCGCCCTCGTGCTCTCATTGACGGTCC
This sequence comes from uncultured Gammaproteobacteria bacterium, assembly GCA_913049565.1. Next base: position 3,599 of record CAJWZG010000044.1, on the reverse strand, counting down.
ACGAGCTTGGGCACGCGCTGGTCGCAAAATGCTTTGGCGACACCACGGCTGAACGCGCTGGACGCATCACGCTGAACCCTATCGCTCATATCGACCCTGTCGGGTTATTGATGGTGATTATTGTAGGTTTCGGGTTCGCCAAACCCGTACCCACCAACCCGGCGAACTTCACCAGCCCGCGGGCAGACCTTTGGGTAGCGGCAGCTGGGCCACTGATGAACTTACTGCTGGCAGTGGTGTGCTGGAATGCCTTTGTCCTCGCTTGGGAGGCAGGCTGGCAAAATCAGGCTGGACAGATTTTTTTCACCCTACTGGCGCAAATTAATTTGTTGTTGATGGTATTCAACCTGCTGCCTATCGGCCCGCTGGACGGGCACTACATAGCCCCTCACCTGATGCCAAACTCAGTAGCGCGTCTTTATCGTTTCTACAACGCTCGGTATGGGGCTATGGCACTATTAGGTCTAGTCGTCGCCAGCCTGATGGGATTACCCCTCTTGAAATGGCTGGCCGAGTTTTCGACCAGCTTGCTGACGCTGATTACCTTAGTGTAAACCACAACGCTCTGCTTCACGGTTATCGCTGACCTGAATCGACAAAGCCTGCTGCTATGCTAGGGCCTGCTCCAAATCGGCAATGATGTCGTCAATATGCTCGATACCCACCGACAAACGAATCGCCTCGGGGGTAACACCCACAGCGGCCTGTTCCTCTTCGCCAAGTTGACGATGGGTCGTTGATGCCGGATGGCAGGCCAGCGACTTGGCATCGCCAATGTTCACTAAACGCTTAAACAGCTCGAGTGCATCATAAAATTTAACGCCGGCCTCGAACCCGCCTTTGACACCAAACGTCATGATGCCTGACGCCGTACCGTTCATGTATTTCTGCGCGAGCGCATAGTGCGGATGACTGTCTAATCCGGCGTAACTTACCCATTCAACTTTGTCGTGGTTCTGCAGGTACTTGGCAACGGCCAAAGCATTTTCGCAGTGGCGCTCCATACGTAGGGGCAAAGTCTCGATCCCTTGCAGCAACTGGAAGGCGCTTTGCGCAGACAGCGCAGCGCCGGTATTTCTCAGCGGCACGGTGCGTGCGCGCCCGATATAGGCCGCAGGGCCAAACGCCTCGGTATACACCACACCGTGATAACTGGGTTCAGGATTATTCAAACCGGGGTATCGGGCTGCGTGTTCTGCCCAAGGAAAGTTACCAGAATCAACGATCACGCCGCCCAAGGTTGTACCGTGGCCACCCATATACTTCGTGACCGAATGAACCACAATATCTACCCCGTGTTCGATAGGCTTTAACAGCGAGGGGGACGCCACCGTGTTGTCGGCAATAGTGCAAACGCCGTGACGGCGGGCCATCTCGGCTACCGCTGCAATGTCGACAATGTTGCCTGCGGGATTGCCTATGGTTTCCATAAACACGGCCTTGGTGTTGTCATCGATCAGGGCTTCGAGGGCGGCAACCGAATCATCCGCCGCAAATCGCACGTCGATCCCCAGCGCGGGAAACATATGCGCGAACAAGGTGTAGGTACCGCCATAAAGCTGTGGCACGGTTACGATATTGTCGCCTGCCTGAGCAATATTGATGATGGCGTAGTGGATTGCCGCGCTGCCAGCCGACACTGCCAAGGCACCAACGCCTCCTTCAAGGGCGGCTATACGCTGCTCTAGCACATCACAGGTAGGGTTCATGATACGGCTGTAAATGTTGCCGGGTACGGCTAAGTCAAACAGGTCGGCGCCGTGTTGTGCATCATCAAATTCATATGCAACGGTCTGGTAGATAGGCGTCGTTACGGCATTAGAAGTAGGGTCTGTCGTGTAGCCCGCGTGGACTGCTAGCGTTTCATCTTTCATGGCTTTGCTCTCCCTTTGCTCTCTTTTCGAATGCCACAACCCGGTGACGTTGACCTCGCGCCTGCGCGCAGGCCGCTTACTCTATACTCTGCCTTTGCTGGCAATCAATGCCCAGCCCATCGCTAGAACTTTGATCGATAAGGATATCCGTGCACACTTCACATCAGTCGAAGGAGCCTAGAGAATTTTTCATGCGCCTGTTTTACGCACCCTTGGGTGCCCGCTATATCAATCGTCAAGTGCTTGGCATTTTCCTTGCCGCTCTAGCCGTACTGCTGTCCATTGCCATGGGCGACAAGCTCATCCAATTTATGGAGAAGGCCGCTTCGGGCAACATTCCCGCCGACCGAGTGCTCTACATTGTAATGCTCCGTATGCCGGAAATGATCCAGCTAGTGCTGCCGTTCGCGCTATATATTGCTTTGGTCATGGGGCTCAGCCGCCTGCACTCCAGTCAGGAGATGGCGGTGCTGCAAAGTGGTGGTTTATCAACGCATAGGCTGCTTCGCTGGCTTGCCCCGCTGGTGCTATTTGTTGTTGCGCTGGTTGGCGTCGCCTCGATGCAGGTCACGCCAACATCAAAATACGCGCTTGAACGGGAGCTGGTTGAACTGCAGAAGCGCATTGGCCTTAGCGCGCTGCAGCCCGGGGTTTTTCGTATCGAGGACGGTGGTAAGCAGGTGACCTACAGCAATAGTTTGGACGACGATGACCAGACCATTCGAGACGTCTTTATTCAGCGGCAGCTGTCCGACGGTCGGCAGATGACGGTCTGGGCGGAACGCGGTCGCCGCAGCATTCCTGACGCCCAGGGACGCCAAACCCTAACGCTAGAAAACGGCAAGCGCTATGCGGGTATTGCAGGCAGCGCCAGCTTCGAGGCCATGTCATTCGATTCGCTAGACCTCAGCATCAATAGCGACCCGGTACTTGAGCAAGTGCGCGATATTGAGTCGCTCAATATGTCGGAACTGGGCGCGATCGCGACCCACCGGGCAGAGTGGCACTGGCGCCTAGCACTGCCCATTTTCTGTTTGATTCTCGCTCTTCTAGCCGTTACCAAAGCGCCCGTGCAACCTCGTCACGGTCAATATGCCCGTGTTGGTGAGGCCATACTGTGGATGCTCGCCTACTACTTGATGCTGTTACTCAACCGCTGGCTGATCGAACAGGAGCATCTACCGTCACTGCTGGGTCTTTGGCCGGTGCACATCGCATTTGGCGCTGTGGCAGTGCGAGGTATCCTGCAACTTGGGCAACCCGGTCTGAAGACCTGAAGGCCTCATCGCTATGCACCTCAAAAGGCGTCTCCCTCAATTGCTGGGTTTTAGCGGCTTGCTCCCCATGGCCGGAATTTTGGGCGGCGGCTGGCTCTGGTCAGACCATCAAGACCAATGGCTGTTTTTCGCGCTACTCTACGTTGGCTCCATCTTCTCATTTTTGGGAGGTATTCAATGGGGCTTGGCCATTCAGCGAGAAGTCTCAAACGATACTCACCTCCGATTTACCACACGCCTAGCGGTTGGCGTAGCGCCTTCTCTTATTACCTTTACTGCTCTGATCCTGTCGCCCATCTATGGCGGGTTGATGCTGTTTACGGGTCTTTGGCTGCTGCTCGCCTTTGAGTGGCAATGCAGCGAAACGAACCCGCTACCGACGTGGTACCTACCCTTGCGCCTGAATCTCACTCTTCTACTGAGCAGTAGCCTTGTCGCCGCGCTTTGG
>CAJWZG010000043.1 GCA_913049565.1 uncultured Gammaproteobacteria bacterium | reverse complement strand
CAACAAAATCGAAGATGCTATCGCCAAAACGTTGCACGACTACAGTGGCGGCTCCACCGACTACGGTCAAGCGCTACTAGACTTCAAAAAGCTCTGTCTGGATGACGTGGATAACCGAACCACCATCATCATGCTGGGTGATGCGCGAAACAATCACGGCGAAGCACATGCTGAAGTGCTAAAAGAACTCTACGATCGTGCCAAACGGATTATCTGGTTAAACCCAGAGGCAAAACTTGCCTGGAACACTGGCGATTCGGAGATGCGCAAGTACGGGGCTTACTCTCATCAGGTTGAGGAATGTAACTCTTTGATGCATTTGGAACGTGTGGTTAGCAACCTGCTGCGACAAACGAACTAAGCGCTTTAAGGGTTGGTCGCCAACCGGTGAACGAGCCTTCGCGAGTCGTTTCAAGCTTCTCTCGCCGATCGATTAGAAAATGGCGAGGCTTTAGGTCACAATCCCAGCATCAATTTTTTGGTGCAAATTGTCATTAGCCGCACATCTCCTAACAGCCAACTCGCCCTATTTTTTGCTGCTGCGATAATTACTGTAGCGCTGCTTATGATGCTTTTACACTACGCGGGTAGCCTATTCACCGATTCTACAGCCGACGTGTCGGCTGTAGATTCTTCAAACAATAGCGTTTCCATTATGTTGCGCGAAGAACCCCCGCAACTAGACAGTAGCCGAGCAACGGATGCAGTTTCCGGCATGGTACTGGGACATGTCATGGAAGGCTTGGTTCGCATGGGTCAAGACGGACGATTGGAAGGCGCAGTGGCCAAGGATTGGGAGGTTACACCGAGTAGAGCTACCTTTTGGTTACGCAAGGACGCAAGGTGGAACGACGGCGAAACGGTGACCGCTGAAGACTTTATTTTTGCGTGGCGGACAGCACTCAAACCTGCGACCGGCTCTCAATATGCGTTTTTGCTGTTCGCAATCAAGAACGCGGAGGCCATCAACGACGGCAGCCTGCTCGCCAGTGAACTCGGGGTATCCGCACCAGACCCCCATACCCTGGTTATCGATCTCGAACGTCCCGTTCCCTTTTTCGACAAGATACTGGTGTTTCCCACCTTTTATCCCATCCGTGAAGACTTTTATCACACCACTGAAGGTAGTTTTGGAGCTGACGCCAACAAGCTGTTGTACAACGGTCCTTTCCAAATCACCCGCTGGGTCCATGGTTCGAGCATGACTTTGGAGCGTAACCCTTACTTTTGGAATCAGGATGAAATTCACCTAGACGCCATCCATGTGCCGTATATCACCTCCGATGCCACTGCATCACTGAATTTTTTTAAAGACGGCAAAGTCGCGATGACAGGGCTGCAGGCGGAGAACCTCAACGAGGCAATGCGCATGGGCTGGCAAATTAGACAGCATCGAGACGGCACCGTTTTCTATGTTGAGTTTAATCATCGCGCGGAGCGGCCAACCCGTAATCTCAACCTGCGTCGGGCCATTCAAATGGCGCTCGATATGGATGAGATGGTTTATAAGGTCACAAAGCTGCCGGGCTACGAGCCCGGCAGCTCGCTATTCCCAGGCTGGTTGATGGGCGAGAAGAACCTATTGCGCCAGGAGTACCCACCTACAAAGATCAGTCCCAATGTGGCGGATGCCCAAAGGTATTTGCAACGCGCGCTGGAAGAATTGGGTTTAGAAAGCCCGCCGACGCTTGTACTGCTCGCCGGAGACAACCCCATCTCAAGTGTTCAATCCGAATGGGTACAGCAGTCGCTCCGAACTAAGTTGGGTATCTCGGTCAAAATTGACAAACAGATTTTCAAACAACGTCTAGCTAAGATGACCTCTGGCGACTTTGATATGGTGATGGCGGGCTGGGGACCGGACTACAACGATCCGCTTACCTTCGGAGATTTGTTCGCTTCGTGGAACAAAAATAACCGCGGCGAGTACAATAGCGCTGAGCTAGACACGCTGATTGAAACCGCCCAAACACGGCTTGACCCTGCGGTGCGGATGCAGGCCTTTGGCGCCATACAACAGCATCTGATAGAACAGGCCGTTCTGCTACCCATGTTTGAACGAGGCGTAACCTATGTTGTGGACCCTCGAGTTCAACAGCTGAAGCGCCGAGTTATCGGCCCAGACCCTGACCTGACGCGCGTATACATTGAAGCAGATGGTAAGTAACAGCCAACCATGATAGCAACACCGATGCAGCCGACTCACTAATGCTTCAGTACTTCGCCAAGCGTCTGGTCCTCGGGCTTATCACCATATGGTTTATCGCCAGCGCGACCTTTTTTGGGATGCACGCGGTGCCCGGTGATCCATTGGCGAGTGATAAAGCCATGACGCCACAGATACGCGCTAATTTAGAGGCCAAGTATGGGCTCGACCAGCCGTTAGCCGCTCAGTATTTGATCTACCTGAGTAATATCGCTGAGGGAGACTTTGGTATCTCCTATACACAAGAAAACCGCAGCGTTAACGATATCATTCGCGAACATTTTCCGATTTCTGCGACCCTCGGTATTTTGGCCATCGTGTTTGCCGGTTTAGGCGGTGTACTTTGGGGTGCGTTAACAGCCCTTTACCGCAATCGCTGGCCAGATGTGGTGATCATGTTTTTAGTGATATTGGGCATTTCAGTACCCAGCTTTGTGGTCGCTGCAATCAGTCAGTGGTCGCTAGTGGGCCTCAATTTGACATTTGGTACCACTATCTTGCCAGTCGGTGGCTGGGGCTCGGTCTGGCATATGCTTGTGCCCGCGTTGGTACTTGGGCTTTCCACCATGGCCTACCTAACGCGATTGATGCGCTCTTCCATGTTGGAAGTGGTTGGCACTGACTATATCCGCACGGCCAAGGCAAAAGGGCTACCGCCGACCCAAATTTTCAGCCGCCATCAGCTGCGCAATGCGATCCTACCGGTTGTGACCGTACTCGGACCTGCAATAGCAGGCATTACTACTGGTGGTTTTGTAGTGGAGATCGTATTCGCGATTCCTGGTTTAGGCCGATACTTTGTACAGGCCATTCAGCAGCTCGACTACACTGTTATCATGGGAACCACTGTGTTTTATGGCGCGTTTCTAGTCTTTATGGTGATTCTGGTTGACCTACTTTATGGGTTAATCGACCCACGAGTGAGAGTGGGTCAATGAGTGGGGCGAATCTGACATCACAGGATTTTCAGCCGCTGCAGACCCGGGAAACCGCCCAGCAAATCCCTCGCCCCTCCTTGTCATACTGGGCTGATAGCTGGCGGCGGCTCAAAGCCAATCCCAGAGCCATGGCTTCCCTAGGCTTGATAGGCTTTCTGTTGGCTTTTGTCTCAATTGGGCCAGCCCTGTGGAAAGTCGATCCCTCAGCTCAGGATCTGGAGCAAATTGGTATAGGCCCCGGCGCTGACCGAAAAGTTATATTGGCCGCGCCATTCACGCCTTGGTTACCGCAGCCGCAATCATTAATGCTCGCAGATAATGCCCTTGGCTTTACCTTGGCGACACCAGCCAACACACAAGCGGTTCGCCTGCACTGGGCTAGCGAGAGCGGCACCCGTTATCGCTTGTACCGAAATCTGTTTAATCCCCTCGACACAGGCAGTTTTGGCCTACCGCTGGCAGACCTTGACCGCGACTATTTTGAAGATCGACTAGACCTGCAGGCAGGCGGCTACTACTACTCGCTGGTGAGATTGGATTTGCAAGGCCAGGAAACGGCCACTGCAGTTACCCGGGCTGTAAGCGTCACTCGAGTGATTTCCATTGACGAGGCAAAAAAGCGCGGACTGATTGGGCAAGAGGAAGAGCCTGAACTGGGACAGGTACTTGAGCTTGAATGGCACCCTCTGGGCACAGACTACCTGGGGCGCGACATGTTAGCCCGGCTCATGTACGGCGGCCAAGTCTCACTCTTCATCGGTTTGTTTGCACCGCTCGCCTTTGTCTTACTGGGCGTAATTTACGGCAGCGTGGCAGGCTTCCTTGGAGGCGCAACCGATCAGGCCATGATGCGCTTTGCCGATTTCGTCGTCGCACTGCCATTTTTGCTATTCATGATTTTGTTCAAAGTAATCTTCGGCATCGGCCCCGGCGAGAGCGGTATCTGGCCTATGTTAGTCGCTATGATTATTTTGCTTTGGCCGGCGCCAGCGCGTCTAGTCAGAGGTCAGATTCTGCAGATCCGGGAAGAGGGTTATGTGAGCGCCTCACGCCTTCTTGGGGGCACTACCCGTTATGTCGTAGGTCGCCACATGTTGCCCAACACCCTTGGCGTCATTTTGGTGACGATTACCTTCCAAGTACCCAGCGCCATCTTCACCGAAGCATTTTTATCCTTTATCGGTATGGGGGTTGCACCACCGACGCCGTCCTGGGGTGCCATGTGCAACGAAGGCATTAAGTCCATGTTAACCCGACCTCATGAACTACTGTTTCCTGCGCTGCTAATCAGTATGACGGTATTGGCCTTTAACCTCTTGGGCGACGGCCTTCGCGATGCACTGGACGCCCGCATGCGAGGTGCTGAATGAGCCTCTTAGGCTTCATACCAAACACCACTGGAGACACCCATGTCCGAGCCCTTACTTAAGGTCGACAATCTCCACGTAGACTTTCAGACCTATGGCGGCGTTGTGCAGGCAGTGCGCGGGGTTAGTTTCGACGCCTACGAAGGACGTACACTTGCCATCGTTGGCGAGTCAGGGTGTGGTAAGTCCGTCACGGTGCAAAGCCTGATGGGACTAATCCCTATGCCACCGGGACGCATTCATCAGGGCAGCGCCTTACTCAAAGGCCAAGACATCTTGTCGTCTAAGCTGGTGGATGGTCAGGATATTCGCGGCAGTCAGATCAGCATGATTTTTCAAGATCCGATGACATCCCTGAACCCCACGATGAACATCGGTAGTCAAATCGCAGAAACCTTAGAAGTGCATCGAGGCTATAGCAGCGGCCAAGCCTTTAAACGGGCTATAGAACTGCTGGATATGAGCAAAATCCCGGAGGCCGCGAAACGCGCCAAACAATATCCCTTTGAATTTTCAGGCGGCATGTTGCAACGAGCAATGATCGCTATGGCGATCGCCTGCGAACCCACGATTTTGATTGCCGACGAACCTACCACCGCGCTAGACGTGACGATCCAAGCCCAGATTCTGGATCTGCTCGGCGACCTGCAGCGAGACACTGGTATGGCGATCATTCTGATCACACACGACCTCGGTGTGGTCGCACGCATGGCCGATGACGTAATGGTGATGTATGCCGGCGAGGTTGTAGAGCGCGGCCCGGTAGATGACATTTTTTATCGCTCCGGGCATCCCTACACTCTAGGCCTGCGTTTGGCCATGCCGACCAATAATCAAACGACGGGTACCGAGCAAAACCTAATCGCTATCGACGGTTCGCCACCGGATCTATTCAATCCTCCGAAAGGCTGTGCCTATCACCCAAGATGTCCGCGCGCCATGCGAGTCTGCGCTGAACATCCTGCACCGACCACTCAACTAAGTACGGCGCACCAGACTCACTGTTGGCTTCACCACAAATTGTCTGGCCCGCTTCCAGATGGGTTAACGAGTCCAGGGAGCAGCCAATCGTGAAACCCTTAGTCGAAATCGATCATCTGGTGAAGTACTTCGAGATTGGCGGCAACCAACGCGTTCACGCGGTAGATGGCGTCAGCCTTTCTATCTTTCCCCAAGAAATTGTCGGTCTCGTCGGGGAAAGTGGTTCGGGTAAATCGACATTGGGAAAAACGCTGCTTGGGCTTCACGATAAGACCAGCGGCGCGGTTCGCTTCGATGGCAAAACATTGCCCCAGCGTTATCGCAGCACAGATTTTCGCGCCATGGCGCCGAAGATGCAGATGATTTTCCAAGACCCATATTCATCGCTCAATCCGCGCATGACCGTTGGCGAAATCATTGGCGAGGGGCTGCGGCTACAGCCGCAGCTGAGCGCCAGCGATGTGCAAGAGCGCGTGGCCCATTGGCTTGAGCTGGTGGGTCTTAGCCCAGATCACCGTTCACGCTATCCCCATGAATTCTCAGGTGGTCAACGTCAGCGCATTGGTATTGCCCGTGCGCTCATCCTCAAGCCAGAGTTTGTGGTTTGTGACGAACCGATCTCGGCTCTCGATGTTTCGGTGCAGGCTCAGGTGGTCAATCTACTGGGAGAGCTAACCCGTGAGCTGGGTTTAACCTTGCTGTTCATTGCCCATGATCTATCGATGGTGCGCTACATTAGCGACCGCATGGCGGTGATGTATCTTGGCGGGCTGGTCGAGGTCGGCACCTCCGCCGAGGTGTTCTTTGATCCCAAACACCCCTATACGCAAACACTGATAGCCTCAAACCCCGAGGCTGACCCGGAGCACGAACGCCAGCGTGCATCCACGACTATTCAAGGCGAGATTCCCTCGCCGGTAAACGTGCCCGCTGGGTGCCGATTTGCCAATCGCTGTCCTCAGGCAATGCCGCATTGCGCAACACACTCCCCTAGCTTGAAACCGGTTATCGAGAGATCAGCAGATGTCCATTCGCCGCGTCTGGTCGCCTGCCATCTCTACGGTTGATCGCCCCCGACAAATCTAAGTCAAAAAAAACCCCGATAGATCATCGGGGTTCTTGGCAACTGCGGCGCGTCGACTTAGAAGCGACGAGCGCCACCGCCGCCACCTGGGCGTTGCTTGCTTTGCGCTTCGTTAACGCGCAGTGCTCGGCCTTTAAAATCAAGACCGTTCAGTGCTTCGATCGCCGCGTCTGAACCGTCTTCCATTTCAACAAATCCAAATCCTCTTGACCGTCCGGTTTCCCGGTCAGTAATAACCGACGCGGACGCGACGCCGCCATGCTCTGAGAACAATGACTGCAGATCTTCATCGGTGACCGCCCATGCGAGGTTACCTACATATAGTTTTTTCACAGCTTTAAATAGCTCCTTGGTTGATATGCGCTAAGTTTCTCTCTCTCTGGAGAATTCGACCAATCAAACCTAGAAGCGGGAAAACATTTGTTTTCCTATCCTGTTTGGCCCCGGAACGTTCTTCATTCAACCTGCAAAACAGTATTGAATTCCAAAACCAGCCGAGGTGTACAAAGTAAAATCGGGCGAGAAATGCAAGCCTAGGGTAAGCGGACTCCAGTCTCAAGGGATTATTCCGGCCTATTTATTATGAAAGCATGACAAAACCCGCACTGGCATCACGCTAATTCAGCCAACCATTTGCGCCGCATGCGCAGTATCGACTCTTCCGTCGTCAAGCTTTCTAGGTCAGACATTGGCACCCACGCCAAGTCTATGGACTCTGAGCTGACAATAAATTCTAAGCTATCTGCCTTCAGCGCAAAGCGCACGTCAAAATGTTCATGGCTCGGATCGTCCTTGCGGGCAGGAATGGTATGTATGTCGATATCTAAAATTTCACGGCTAACCAGTTGGACAGGTAAACCGGATTCTTCCAACGCTTCTCGCTTTGCCACGGCGGCAGTATCAGGGTCGCCGTCGCTATGCCCACCTAACTGAAGCCACATGTCGAGCTTGCGATGGTGCGTCAGCAAAAGCTGCGACTGACTGGGATCGAGCAACCAAGCCGATCCTGTTACATGTCCATGCCAACAGTCACGTTCAAAGCAGTTTGGGTGCTCATTAAGCAGGCAGTGGAAACGCTCGATAACCCCTTGTTCCTTTGGATAGCGTCGGGCGTATCGGTTAAGCGCGTCTTGCAGATTGCGTCGATGCATTAGAATCCTTATTCTCAGTCGGCTTGAAACCTCGGCGCTTCACTAATTTGCTTCGGGGCTTATCGCATATTTTGCTTATTTCATAGTCGTCATCATAGAGGAGAGAGACATGCTTGCAGTAATAGCCAAGCTCAATGTTCTTGAGGGAAAAGAGGAAGCATTCGAGGCGGTCATGCTCGCTTTGGCTGAAAAAGTTAATGCCAACGAGCCCGATTGCCATCTTTACAAATTATGCAAAGACGCCGATGGCGGCTATACGGTCATGGAGCTTTACGAAGACGCTGACGCCATGGCGGCTCACGGTGCCTCAGAACACTTCAAAGCTGCCGGCGCTGGCTTCAAAGGTCTTATGGGCGGCGCTCCAGAAATCATCCGCATGGAAGTCGTGGGTTAACACTGATGCCTCTTGGCCCCGGGCACCTATGCTTGGGGCCGCTAAGCTTTAGCCTTTTATCTCGAACAATTCCGCCAGTTGGTCAGTCATCGCACCGCCTAGCTGTTCGGCATCTGTAATTGTCACCGCGCGCTTGTAGTGATGGGTTACGTCATGACCAATGCCTATAGCCACTAACTCGACCGGCGAATGATCTTCAATCATCGTTATCGCGTATTTGAGGTGCTGCTCCAAAAAGCTGCTCGGGTTGACTAGCAGCGTGGAGTTATCGACAGGCAATCCATCTGATATCACCATCATTACCTTACGTTGCTCGGGTCGGGTGACCACGCGGTTGTGCGCCCAAATAAGCGCCTCGCCATCGATGTTCTCCTTCAGCAGTTCCTCGCGCATCATGAGCCCTAGATTACGGCGCGAACGCGACCAAGAGTCATCGGCGCCTTTGTAGACTATATGCCTCAAGTCATTAAGCCGGCCCGGGTTCGATGGCTTATTGTCATTAATCCACGCTTCCCGGGATTCACCACCGCGCCAAGCTCTAGTGGTAAAACCCAGTATTTCAACCCGAACCGAACAACGCTCCAAAGTGCGCCCCATGATGTCAGCACACATCGCTGCAATCGTGATTGAGCGACCGCGCATGGAACCTGAGCTGTCGATCAATAGCGTGACCACGGTGTCGCGAAATTTCGTCTCTTTTTCTTGTTTGTAGGCCAGTGGGTTCATTGGATCGACCACAACCTGTGTTAACCGGGCCGCATCTAAGATGCCTTCTTCAAGATCGAATTCCCAAGTTCGGTTCTGCTTTGCCATCAAACGACGCTGCAGCCGGTTTGCCAGCTTGGAGGTGGCATGCTGCAAAGACAGTAGTTGCTGATCTAGCAGCTGGCGAAGCCGAATAAGTTCGTCAGGGTCGCATAGGTCTTCGGCCTTGATAATTTCGTCAAAGCGCTCTGTGTATGCCTGATAGTTGTTGTCGACAGGAATGCGGCCCGCATCGTCAGGCATTGGCATAGCGGCTTCATCCGGATCACTCTCACCCGCCGCTTCGTCCATATCCGCATGGGCGTCCATTTCTACGGTCGTCGCATCTCCGTCACTGTTTTCTTCGCCAGCGGAATCTTCATCAAGCACCACGTCCTCTGGACTGAACTCAGAGTCTGCCTCCTCAGACTGATCCATGGTGTCCATATCTTCAGGACTAGTCTCACCCTCATTCGGATCCGTAAGGTCGATAGGTAAACCCAAGTCGGCAATGATGTTGCGGCACAAGCTCGCAAACACGTCTTGATCGGTAACATGATCGCGCAGAGCCTCTATATGCTCGCCGGCATTTTCAAGGACATGTTCACGCCAGTACTGCACCACATGTTCGGCGCTTGGCGGCAATTCGCGACCTGTCAGTTGCTGACGTACCAACAGCCCAACGGCAACAGAGAGCGGGGCATCGGTCTCTGCCGTGATCGTGTCAAATGCAGCCTGTTTACACTGCACCTCGAGGTGTGCATCAAGATTTTGCGCCACTCCGCTCATACGCATCGCACCGATAGAGGCAATGCGGGCAGATTCAATCCACTCAAACATTTCCTGAGCCGGCCCCCCTTCCGGGCTGTAACGCGCGTGCAGCTGCGCATTATGGTGACGAAAACGCAGCGCAAATTCGTCGCCAACCCCGCGCACTGCGTTTATCTCTGTTTCATTTGCCCCAACCGCAGGCACGGGCAGCCGTAAAGTGCTGCCTCGGACTACCGGTGGACCGGCGCCAAACACCACGTCCAACTCATCATCGCCAGCAATGGCTCGAATGGTCGCTGTGGTGGCGCGTTTAAACGGCTCTAAGGGGTTTTCCGCGTCGTTCATCTAAATCAGGCAGACTTCAGCGTAATGCCCGCAGTTGCATCGCCTAGGTCTTCGCCCATGCAGCGCTGGTAATACTCGGCGACAATCGCTCGTTCTAACTCATCGCATTTATTGAGGAAGGTAACTCGAAACGCGAAACCCACATCGCCAAAAATTTCAGCATTTTGCGCCCAGGTCAGCACAGTGCGCGGGGACATCACCGTCGACACGTCGCCGTTCACAAAGCCCTTGCGGGTAAGGTCGGCCACGCTGACCATGTTGGCAATGACGCGCTTGCCGTCATCACTTGCGCCATAGGAAGGTACTTTGCCAAGCACGATGTTGCTCTCAGCTTCATGCTCAAGATAGTTCAATGTCGAAACAATACTCCAACGATCCATTTGACCTTGGTTGATTTGCTGGGTGCCGTGATACAAACCCGTGGTGTCGCCAAGTCCCACGGTATTGGTCGTGGCAAACAGCCTAAAGTGCGAATGCGGCGTGATGACCTTGTTCTGATCCAGCAAGGTCAACTTACCCTCGACTTCTAAAATCCGCTGAATCACGAACATGACGTCGGGACGACCGGCATCGTACTCATCGAACACCAGGGCGACTGGATTCTGCAGCGCCCAAGGCAAAATACCCTCGCGAAACTCGGTAATCTGTTTGCCATCTTTGAGCACGATAGCGTCTTTGCCGATCAGATCTATCCGCGAAATATGGCTGTCTAAGTTAACGCGTATGCAAGGCCAATTAAGGCGGGCTGCAACCTGTTCAATATGCGTAGACTTACCTGTTCCGTGGTAACCCTGCACCATGACTCGGCGGTTATGCGCAAATCCTGCCAAGATCGCCAGAGTCGTATCTCGGTCAAAACGATAATCCGGGTCAGCATCCGGTACGTACTCAGAGCGGTCACTAAAGGCTGGCACCATTAAGTCTTGATCGATACCAAACACTTCTCGCACATTTACCTGCGTATCTGGTGTCATCTGCGTGTTAAAGCCTGAAGCATTGTGATCTGTCACTACTCTTCCTATTCTTTTGTTTAGCAAGCGAGCATTGTAGAGAACCCATTTCAAAAGAGCAGTAGAAAGATGGCCATAGTCCAACTTGTGAGACACGGAAAAGCAGCCGCGGGATTTGGTGCACATCCAGATCCGGGCCTTGACGATCAGGGCAGGAATCAAGCGCAGGCCGTGGCGGCTGTGCTTGATCATCAGCACACAGACCGTCCCAAACTACTATCAAGCCCTCTCGCCAGGGCCTATGAGACCGGAGAGTATCTGGCGAAATTGTGGCAGGCACCCATGGGCATTGAAGCTCGAGTGGCAGAAATTCCCTCGCCAACCACCGATCTAGAGGCTCGAGCGCAGTGGCTCAGCGAAGCGATGGCGGGCAACTGGTCGGCACTGGACACATCGGTGCAGCAATGGCGTCGAGATCTGGCGTCGTTTTTGCTCAGCTGTGACAGCGACTGCATTATTTTCAGTCACTACGTCGCCATCAATGCTGCCGTTGGTGCGGCCATGGAGGATGACCGTATGCGAATTTTTGGTCCTGACAATTGCTCAGTAACGACTCTGGACAATGCCGGAGGTTCGTTGCAGGTGGTAGAGCTAGGACGAGTGGCGCAGACACATATCAATTAGAATGATCGGGCTGCAGGTTCTTTTGGGCAGTTGGAGGCATATGTTCGGCAGTGACGGACCTTCGCCTGGCGATTACCGCCCCTTCAGCTTGCGTTGGTAATAGGATGGAGGACGGACACCCGACTGACGAGCCATCGCGAGCAAAAGCTGCTCTAACCCCAGCCAAGGATCACCCAGGCGTTGACCCTTGCCTTGTTGATCTAACACAGCACATTCCGCCAACAACGCGCTTGCCGATGGGCCCTGAGCGGCGAAGGCTTCCATAGTGCGAGCACGTTCTGGCGGCAGTCCACGGGATTCTCCCAGACGACGCAGCTGACTCGTCAAAGCCCCAAGTACCGCAAACAAGCTGCCCTTATCTTCTCGCAAAACTGACAGAATTTTACTCACCCGAGCGGCCTGCCCCGCCATGGCCGCATCGATCAGATCAAAGCTGTTAAAGCGAGAGGTATCCTCGAGACAGGCCAAGAGCGCATCGAGACTTACGGGTTGCTCAAGGTTTTGTAACGTTAGCTTCTCAACCTCTTGGGCCGCCGCTAGCAAGTTGCCCTCCACTCGCTCACAGAGGGCCAATAGTGCATTGCGCTCCATACTCAGACCACGCGAGCGCAAGCGCTGCTCCATCCAACCCGGCAATTCACGAGGCGACAGCGGCCAGATCAAAACCACCACCCCGGCACTTTCAATCGCTTTAAACCAAGCACTACTGCGCTGTCTTGGCTGCAGCCTTTCAGTGCGAATGAGCAACAACGTATCTGGATTACCTGCACTGCCTTCGACCCAATCCCGCAGCACTTGGCTTGCCTCTTTATCGAACTTGGTTGCGGGTATGCGCAGATCTAGCACCTTGCGTTCAGCAAAGAGCGACATGCTCGCAGCGTCGTTAATCACGTCATGCCATTTAAATCCGCTTTCTACATGATGGATCGAACGCTCGGTGTAGCCTGCGGATCTTGCCGTTGCCAAAATCGCATCACAGGCTTCGCTCACGCGCAGCGTTTCTTCACCACTAATGAGGAAGATCGGCTGCAAACCGCGCTTTAGCGCGCTATCGAGTTGCTCTATTTTCAGCGGCATGACGTTTGGCCTAGCCTTCGATGTCTGCAGAAGGCACCTTTGGCTCGGCTTTACGAGACAGGATCAGGGTATGTATTATTCTAACGACTTGATCGGCCAGATTCTGATACAGATTGTTCTCGATAACCGAGCGCTGTTCATAGCTGCCAAGCAGCTGACTTCGGTCGATTCGATAGGCAACACGCAACTCTAGCTCGAGCCCATCGACTAACATTTCACCCTCACCGTTTTGCACCGAAAGTGCCATGGATACCGATGCAAGTTGCTCGGCGACACGTATCTGGGCATCGACAGCGCCATCCATCGTTTGCAATTGGAAAGAATCAATGGCCAGGATGAGATCGGGATCAGAGCCCTGGGACAACCCGGCTCGACCAAGCGTAGGCTCTAAAGCCCGCCGGAAGCTGTTTAAGGAGGCTGAATTGGGCTGATCGGATCCCAGCCGATAGGTAAGATCATGCTGGGCAAAGCCCGCACCACGCAGCTGAAAGCCGCACCCTACGAGCAAGCAAACTAGGGTTAACACCGTGGCGCTACGCAAAATCATCGCCACTAACTCACCACGAGATTGATCAGTTTATTGGGGACCACAATTCTCTTGCGAACAGTTTTACCTTCGATATGCCGAAGCACGTTGGGGTCAGCCTCCGCCAGCGCAAGTATCGCCGCTTCATCCGCACTCTTTGCCACATCGACTTGACCTCTTACCTTGCCGTTGACCTGAACCACGAGCGTCAACGACTCCTGCTCGAGAGCGGCGCTATCGATACTCGGCCACGGATAGCCGATCAACGATTGTGTCTTACCTAACACCGACCAAAGTTCGTGGGCGATATGCGGCGCGATAGGCGAAATAATCAGCACTGCACTCTCCCAAGCCTCCTGCACGGCAGCCCGATCGGCTGCTGTTGCAGGTTCGATTTTTGCAACCGCATTCAACAGTTCCATAACGGCTGAAACAACCGTATTGAACTGCTGTCGGCGACCATAGTCATCGTCAGCTTTCTGCAGAGTTTCATGAGTTTTACGCCGCAGGGCTTTACCGGCCGCAGAGAGTTCCTCTACCCGCAAAGTAGGCGCTATACCGCCTTGGGCATGCTCATGCACCATCGTCCATAAGCGTTTGAGGAAACGAGCCGCGCCTTCCAAACCGGCTTCGCTCCACTCAAAGGACTGCTCTGGGGGAGCAGCAAACATCATAGCCGTACGAACCGTATCAGCCCCGTAGCGGTCCAGCAGCTTTTGCGGATCTCCAGCATCCCCAGCAGATTTCGACATCTTCTTGCCGTCCTGCAACACCATGCCGAGCATCATCAGTTTCTTGAAGGGCTCATCGGCATCGACCAATCCTTCATCGCGCATTAACTTGAAATAAAAGCGGGCGTAAAGGAGGTGCAAAATGGCGTGTTCGATGCCACCAACATAGTGGTCGACTGGTGCCCAAAAGTTTGCCCGCTCATCAACCATGGAGTCGGCCTTAGGAGAGGCGAAGCGGGCAAAGTACCAAGACGATTCCATGAAAGTGTCAAAGGTATCCGTTTCGCGACGCGCTCTCTTGCTGCACTTAGGGCAGGGCACATTGAGAAAGTCCTCCATTTTGTGGAGCGGCGATGACACACCCTCGAAAGTCACCTCAGTCGGCAAAATGACGGGCAAATCTTCCTCCGGGACCCCTTGAACGCCACAGCTGTCGCAGTGGATAACGGGTATCGGGCAGCCCCAATAACGCTGTCGAGATACACCCCAATCCCGCAGCCGGAAATTGGTAACAGAACGGCCTGCACCTTTGGCATCTAGCGCCGTAACGATGGCATAGAACGCTTCGTCAAAGTTCAAGCCGTCGAATTCGGCTGAATTCACGGTACGGCCTTTTTCCGTGAACGCAGCCGAGCCAAGGTCACAGGATTCATCCGCTGTCGGCTCGATCACTTGAACAATATCGATGCCATATTTTTTAGCGAATTCCCAATCTCGCTGATCATGCCCGGGTACCGACATTACAGCCCCTGAGCCATATTCCATCAGCACAAAATTAGCTACCCAGACGGGCAAAGGTTTATCCGTCAGCGGGTGGCGCACCGTTAGAGCCGTTGGCACTCCGGCCTTTTCCATAGTCGCCATATCGGCTTCCGCTGTTGTATTTTGCTTACATTGAGTCACAAACTCGGCAACCCGAGGATCATCTTGAGCCGCCAAAGACGCTAACGGGTGTTCCGCTGCCACGGCGACATAGGTTGCTCCCATCAACGTGTCCGGTCGGGTAGTGAATACCGTGAGTTTATCTGCAGGATCGTGCTCCGTGACGAAGTCGATCTCTGCTCCCGATGAGCGGCCAATCCAGTTCCGCTGCATACTTTTAACGGACTCAGGCCATCCCGGCATATCGTCCAGTTCATCCAAGAGTTCTTTGGCGTAATCGGTAATCTTTAAGAACCACTGCGCCATTTCTCGCCGTTCAACCACGGCCCCGGACCGCCAACCT
>CAJWZG010000042.1 GCA_913049565.1 uncultured Gammaproteobacteria bacterium | reverse complement strand
GGTTGGGCTATCTACCCAATCGGTTACGTTCTGGGTGTCGGCGAAGACGGTGCTGCCGGCCTCAACTTGGTTTACAACATTGCGGACTTTGTTAATAAGATCGCCTTCGGTGTTGTCATCTGGGCAGCTGCTACGTCCTCTTCTGAGAGCGCGTAACACGCCATTTCTGGTGGGTGGGTCAACCTGACCCACCTATCCAGTTTTCAGCTTGGTCTTTATACCAAGCACCAACTGAACCTATAGTCACCATGGCACGGGGGAAGCTATGCAAGATTATCTTCTGGCCAACGCGCTCGAGCAGACCATTCGGCACTACGGCCATCAGGCTGGTGCACTCGCTCCTGCAGCCCAACACCATCTATCGAGTCCTGGCAAGCGAACCCGCTCTCAGCTGCTCTTCGCAGCTGCACCACAATCTGAACAAACAAATGCCCTCGTTCACGCCGCTGCTGCGGTAGAGCTCATCCACGAGGCCTCCATTGTTCATGACGATATTCAGGATCAAACCGAACGCCGACGCGGAGTCAAAACCGTGTGGCGTAAGTTTGGTGCAAACGCCGCATTACTGCTCGGGGATCATCTCGTGGCCGCAGCCTTTCGAGCTATTGCAGAGGCACCCGGCGTTGATCAAATTAAAGCAAGCCTTATCGTGGCACTCTCCGAGTCGGTCAGCCGCGCCGCCTCAGGTCAACATTTACAGTTAACTAATCAGACATCCGGTAACGCAGTAGCCTTTTACATCGACGTTGCAGTGAATAAAACCGGCGCGCTTATCGCGCTACCCCTACAGTTCGCTGCTCTTTTCAATCATAAAGTACTCGCCGACACATCCGCAGCCAGACGCTGCGGCGAACAACTGGGATTGGCGTATCAAATTCTCGATGACCTCAAGCCGTATGCCACTCCCGCTCTACTTAGGGAAGATGAGGATATGCAGAACCGAGTAATAACTGCCCCAGTGGCTGCGTTTAACTCTCTCTTTCCTAGCGTTGACCCCTTCCAGGCGTTGCTAAGTCAAACAGACCGTCGTGACAGAGCGGTTAGGGAATGCCAGCGCTGGCTAGACAGCGCCTTGGCCAAAGCCCGATACGAAGCTGCGTTCTTAAGTAAAACCAGTGCGGTTGTGGTCGAGAAATTCATCAGCCAAAAGCTTTCTTGCATAGTACCCGCTGCAACCGAACGAGTGTCGAGCTTTCAGCCCTGGCAGGGCGCTACTGCGTCGCGGGCTGAAGCAGTATGAGCGAGCAGGCTATCGTCATTGGCAGCGGATTTGGCGGTCTCGCCAGCGCGCTAAGGGCACGCAAAATGGGTTTTGATGTCACCGTCATTGAGCGACTCGAGCAACTCGGCGGGCGGGCGCAAACATTTGAGCGCGACGGTTTCGTGTTCGATGCTGGCCCTACGGTTATAACGGCGCCTTTTTTGTTTGACGAATTATTCGAACTATTTGACCGTAAAATCGAGGACTACGTCGAAATACTGCCGGTGACACCTTGGTATCGTTACGAGTTCAACGACGGATCACACTTAAATTATGGCGGCTCTGTTGAAGATACGCTGAAGGAGATCGAACGCATCAATCCCGAGGACGTGAATGGCTATAAAAAATTGTTGGCGCACTCGGAGAAAATCTTCGATGTCGGCTTTGGCGAACTAGCTCATGTACCGTTCAACAAACTGTGGTTCATGCTCAAACAAGTACCCGATTTGATCCGATTAGGCTGCTACCGAACCGTTTGGCAGTTTACTAAGCGATACCTCAAAGATGACAGGCTCAGGCGTGCCTTTAGTATTCAACCATTGTTGGTCGGTGGTAACCCATTCTCAACTACCAGCATTTACTCGCTCATCCACTATTTGGAGCGCCGCTGGGGAGTACACTTCCCACGTGGCGGCACCGGCGCGCTGGTAAAAGCGCTCGGCAAACTGATGGTGGAGCAAGGTATTGATATTCGACTGAACCAAAGTGTGAGTGAGATACAAATTAAAAACGGTCGAGCCACAGGAATTGTGCTGTCTGACGGTACCATCCTGCAGGCCGACAAAATCATTTGTAACGGCGATCCTGCTTATACCTATAAAAACCTGATTAAAGCGGAACACCGTAAAACCTGGACTGATCGGCGCATCGACGGTCTAAAGTATTCGATGGGGCTTTATGTGCTGTACTTCGGCACCGACAAAAAATACGAAGACGTAGAGCACCACACAATTATCTTTGGTGATACCTATCGGGAACTGCTGCAACGTATCTTCGACGGCGGCGAGGTAGGCGACGATCTGAGCCTATATTTGCATCGACCTACGGCTACCGACCCTGCACTAGCGCCGGCTGGAAAGGATGCATTTTACGTACTGGCACCCGTGCCTAACTTGCAGCGCGACGATTGGGCCAAGGTCAAATCTCAGGTCAAAGAACGAGTTTTGGATATTCTAGAGAGCCGAGTGCTACCAAATCTGCGAGATCACCTTGATGTTTGCTTTGACTTTGACCCCACAGACTTCGCTCAACAATACCAATCCCAGTGGGGTGCAGGGTTTTCAATTGCGCCCATATTCACGCAATCGGCTTTCTTCCGCTTTCATAACAAAGCAGAAGATTTCGAAAACCTATACTTCGTTGGAGCTGGCACACACCCCGGAGCCGGCGTGCCGGGTGTACTCAGTTCAGCTAAAGTCATCGAAGAACATTTACATCAAGACTGCCCAGAGCTAAACCTGTCATTGTCATGCAGCAACAGTTAGACCACGCCAAACAAGCATTCGCTGCCAACGCTAAAACGTTCGCGTTAGCCGCACGTTTTTTGCCGAAAGCTCGTTATGAGGCCGTAGCCCGCCTGTACGCATTCTGCCGGCAGCTAGACGACCTGGCCGATGCAGCCCCTGCAGGGATTAACCACCAAACCTTGGTAGGTATACGTCAGGAAGTCTGCGCTGGCGCTAGCAACGACCCGGGTGTGGCCGACATGCTACAGCTGCAGCAAGATTTTGAAATTCCTACCGCATTGCTGTTGGACTTCATCGACACACTGATCGAAGACCAGTATCCCAGAGCTTTGGCAGATGTTGATCAGCTCGTGCGCTTTGCTTACGGGGTTGCCTCAACCGTCGGACTCATGATGTGCCACGTATTTGGTGTGCGCGACAAGCGCGCCTACCCCTTTGCAGTTGACCTAGGGGTTGCTATGCAGATCACAAACATCGCTCGCGACGTCTTAGAGGATGCTGAGCGAGAAAGACTCTACGTGCCTAGTACGTTGCTGGACTCGCCAGTAACCTGTCAAGGTGTGGTCGATGGTGATGCGGCCGAGCGCGCTAGCGCTTATCAAGGTGCCTTGCGCATGCTCGGCATTGCCGAAGATTACTATGCCAGCGCCGCATTGGGTTATGGCTACTTGCCCAGCTCGGTACGCCATGCCATTAAAATTGCTGCCCGCCTGTACCGGGCTATCGGCGAGAAGGTAGCGCGCAATGAAACTGCGTATTGGCAACGTCGAACCGTCGTTTCGACAGAGCGAAAGTGTTTGCTTATAGCCGGACTCTTTTTGCAGCGGATGCGCGATGGCTCAAGCACGCTATTAATTGGCAAGATTGAGCATGCCGAGCACTTACACCAAGCCCTTGATAATCGTCGTTTTAGCGCCTAATACATCAACATGATCGGCGAAGACGACTTTGATGTGGTCGTTCTTGGTGGCGGCATGGCAGGGCTAACATTGGCTCACCACATCGCTCAGGAAAATAATGCCCATCCCCTACAGCAGCAGAAAACACTCGTTCTCGAACCCAGAACGGCCTACACCAGAGATAAGACTTGGTGTTATTGGCAACATACCGTCTCGCCATTCGATGAGGCGATCACACACAGGTGGTCACGCTGGGAGGTAGCGTATGACGGACAAACTCACGTCTGTGAACACTCGGCTACTGCCTATGCTCGGGTGGATAGCGCCCGCTTTTATCAGATTGCCCAGCAAGGGATCAGTGAAAACCCGAACGTAAGCCTCCACCTTGGCGAAGCAGCAATCAGTCTCACGCCGCACGGTACGGGTGTCGATATCACTAGCGACGCTGGGCGATTTCGCGCCAATCAAGTTTTCGATACGCGTCCCAAACAAATGTCAGCCAACATTCTGCTACAGCACTTTGTCGGCTGGGAGATCAAAACGGATACCGATGTATTCGATCCAAGCACTGTGACGTTGATGGACTTCATGTCTGGCACTAACGACATCCACTTTTTCTATGTGCTGCCCTTCACCTCACGACATGCACTTGTGGAAACAACCCATTTCTCCAAATCCGTTCTCTGCGATGAGGTCTATGAGGAGGAGTTGCGCAACTACCTAAAGCAGCGTTTTGGTCTAGATCAGTGGCGACAAGTGCACCGCGAGCAAGGGGTTATTCCCATGCCAAGGCAGGCGCCAGACCTCGCTGATCGGCCTCATCAAAACGTCATACCGATGGGATTACACAGCGATACCGTAAAGCCATCTACCGGATACTGTTATCCACACGCACAGCAACAAGCAATGCAGCAAGCAAGATTATTGTTTGCTGACGCAAATGCGCAAGCAACCCCAGCTAGATCTCGATTCAATCGCTGGCTTGATTCCGTCTTCATTGGATTCCTTGAGGAAAACCCGCACAGAGCTGGCGAAATCTTCTTCCAACTCTTCAGTAAAGTCCCTGCCGACGCGCTCGTACGTTTTCTGAGCGACCGAGCAAGGCCTCAAGACTTCATCCGAGTGATGACCGCTCTGCCTACAGGCTCTTTTATCAAGCAAGCATTTCGTCATGCTTTCCACTCTTAAACCCTTTAGGCTGTTTCTTGGCTGCAGCGTTTTTGTTGCTGGGTTGAGCCTTTTTTTGAACACAGGTGGGAGTATGTTCGCTGCGATCCTGTGCTTGCTGATATTGGTCGCAGGTCTCCCTCACGGGGCTTTTGACTATTATCTCTTAACAGCTAACTTTACTGGCCCAAAACTCGTCGGAGCTTTGGCGGTCTACCTCGTGCTGATCGGCATCACTATCCTGCTATGGTGGCTTCTACCTCTAACGTTTCTGATGAGTTTTCTCGCCTACTCTGCCTTTCACTTTGGTGATTCTGACTGGCCGGCTCAGGTCATCCTTCGCAAGTGGTCTTGGGGTTGCGCCGTCGTCGGCCTGCCTTGTTTGTTATCGCCACAAATCGTGGCCTCGCTGTTCACCACGATCACCGGACTGGATAATCTCGCGCAGGTGACCGTTGTGTTGGGGTGGATCGCAGTACCGGCGACTGTCTATTGTTGCCTACCCACGTCGGGGGTCGGCAGGGACAATATCCAGCCATCTGCTAAAGGCGAGCACAGTCTAATGCCCGTATTACTTTTGAGTTACTCGGCAGTGTGCACGATCGCCGGGCCGCTGGCTGCGTTCGCCTGTTACTTCGCCTGCATGCATGGCCCGTTTCATTTGAAGCGTTGGCGCAACCGCACCGCCAGTGGTTCCTTGAACGCGGTCTTCGCCTTAACCGTTTCGGTGCTAGTTTGCTTAGTGGCTTTGTTGTGGTTTTTTCCTGTCACATCCGGACAGACCACAGAATATGTCATCGAACAATCGGCCATTCGCTACACCTTTGTCGCGTTAGCCGCGCTGACGGTGCCGCATATGACTTTGCTGTTCCGCCTTCAGCGTGTCGCGCAGCCCTGAAGGTATGTCGAGCCCAGGCAACAAATCACTGACGCCGCGACATCAACCGGTACACGCCGAACTGACCCTGAGCATCTTCTAGAGAGGGAAATCCCGCCACAATATCTGGATAGTTTGGCCGGTATTTATCCTGATAGGCCGTGATCACCTGTTCTAAATTCTGGGTTACCGCTACGGCATCCAGCGCATAGGTGTTGCCCTGCATGCGCATTTCTACTGGACCACCGTCACCAATACGCTGCACCCAACCACTAGACTTGCTTCCCACCACGAACAGCGTGCCGTCGACTTTCACTAACCAGATAATGACCACTCTGGGTATCGTCCCCGGCACCTTTAGCGAAATCTCATCTAGCTTAGAAGTATCAGGCCATTCAGCGGGAACTGGCGTTGCATGACCGCCAATGAAGAAGCCCGGCATAGGGCCAATAGGCGTAGCGAAAACGAAAATCACGAGGATTGCGATCAAAAAGGCGACTAGGCCATTGCGGCGATTCATCTGTGCTCCTTGAGTCTGTTGCAGAGACAGAGTGCTTTGTCACTCCGATGACGCTTTACCTTCTCAAGACTGAGCGCGGGTATCCACCAATAACCGACCAAGGGCGGCACAGTTGAAAGTACCTCACACCTTGACTCCAGTGGGCTCGGCGGGCGAACCTGCCAACTTCGACGCTACAGCAATTTCCCATGAGCCCAGCTGATTATTCCACCGCAAATTGGAACCAACCACCGCACAATCGCCGTAGCTTCCAGCGAATGAAACACTTATTCGACACCGCAACGGTGCACCAGTCAAAAAGCGCCCCATCACATTTCGAGTATGCGCTGGAAGATTTAACTCAGATCCAATATCCCGTCTCTAAGGCTTTGAGCCAACCACTTCAGCACATGCTTGATAGCACCTATACCGACGCGTTTTTGGTGCTGCAGGATGGCGAGATCATTACCGAAATTTACGGCAACGAAATGGCCTACGATACGCCCCATTTGTTGAACTCTGTGTCCAAGTCCTTTGTCGGTATGTTGGCGGGAATTGCCGCTGATGAGGGTTTTGTTGATCCTCAGAACTTAGTAAGCGTTTACTTACCGGAACTATCAGACGGTGCGTTTCGTCACACCACCGTGCGGTCAGCGTTAGATATGACTGCAGCGGTCGCCTATACGGAGGACTACGATAAACGCGGTGACGACTTCTGGCACGAAGCCGCCGTTGTGGGCTGGCGCCCTGACCTCCGAACCGACTCTTCGCCTCGCACACTGGTCGAATACTGTCAGCAGCGAAATCGCACCGAACAGCAAGAAGGCGAGCATTTCCACTACCGCACGGTGCTAACCAATCTTTGCACAGCGGTGATTGAGCGAGCAGTAGGCGAGTCGTTTAACGAGTACTTTTCGAGACGCCTATGGCAACCCATGGGTACAGAAGAGCCTGCCAACGTTGTTGTAGATGCCTCTGGGCTTGCATACATGGGCGCTGGGATGAGCGCCTGCGCGCGAGATTTAGCTCGCTTTGGGGAACTTCTGCGCAACGACGGCTTCTACAACGGTAGCCAAATAGTACCCAAGGACTGGGTGCGCGATACCCGTCTGGGCAACGATCAGGTAAGGCGACTATTTGCAGCGAGCGAATACTGCGGCCTGCTGCCTGACGGGCACTACCGTAATCAAGTTTGGGCAGACCCCTCGGCACAAGAGATCATGTGCATTGGCATTCACGGTCAGTCGATTTACATCAATCGCACTAAAGCACTTGTCTGTGTGAAGCTGTCCTCGCATCCAAAGCCCACTGACTTGGGATTGTACGGTGCCACTCACCGTGCACTTAGAGCCCTCGCCGCCCAGCGCTAAATGACCCAAGTAGACATTCAATCGGCCAATGTCGTCATTATCGGTGGTGGCATTGTCGGCTGTTCGATCGCCTATCACCTAACTGAGCTAGGCGTTCAGGACGTGGTGCTGCTCGAGCGAAAGAAACTGACCTCCGGCACCACATGGCATGCGGCGGGGTTAGTGGCGCAACTTCGAGCATCGCAAAACATGACCCGTTTAGCGCGCTATTCCACCGAACTGTTTGCCGAGCTTGCGAAGCAAACTGGGCAAGAGACCGGTTATCAGCAAACAGGCTCGATGACTTTAGCCCTGCACCCAGAGCGTTTGGAAGAACTCAAGCGACAGGCCACCATGGCAAACGCATTTGGCGTGCAATGCGAGTTAATCGATGAAAACTTCGTGCATGAGCAATGGCCGGGCATTCTCACCAACGACCTTTGCGGAGGCGTGTATCTACCCGGCGACGGTCAAACAAACCCTGTCGATACAACGCTAGCGCTCGCTAAAGGTGCACGTCGGGGCGGAGCAAAAATTTTTGAAGACACGAAGGTAGATCGCCTAACCGTCGAGGAAGATCTGGCCAGTGGCGTCGTGTTAGATGACGGAACTCTCATCAAGGCTAAACAAGTTGTGCTCGCCGGTGGCATGTGGTCGCGAGAGTTTGCGGGGCAGCACGACATTTCTCTGCCACTTCACGCCGCAGAGCACTTTTATTTAGTAACCGAACCACTGAAGTCGTTCACAGCCGTGCGCCCTACTTTGCGGGTGCCCGATGAGCAAATTTACTACAAGTATGACGCCGGGAAATTGCTATTGGGCTGTTTTGAGCTAGAGGCAAAGCCTTGGGGTATGGATGGTATCCCCGAAGACTTTTGTTTCGACGCCTTACCTGATGATTTTGCACATTTTGAACCTATTCTAGAGAAGGCCGTAAAACGCTTTCCAGAGCTGGCCGATGCAGGCATCAACTTGTTCTTCAACGGTCCAGAGAGTTTTACTGCAGATGATCGTTATTTACTCGGCCCTACCCCGGAGGTGAGCAATCTGTTCGTCGCCTGTGGCTTTAACTCCATTGGTATTCAATCTGCAGGTGGCGCCGGCAGGGTGCTGGCCGAATGGATGCAGAATGGCACACCTCCAATGGATCTGTGGGATGTGGATGTTCGTCGCACGTTTCCATTCCAGAGCCAGACCGATTTTCTGTTCGAGCGCACAAAAGAAACCTTGGGGCTTCTCTACGATATGCACTGGCCTCATCGCCAATACGCGACCAGCCGAAATGTCCGTCTGAGCCCACTACATGAAACGCTCGTCGCGCAAGGCGCGGTGATGGGCGAGTTAGCCGGGTGGGAACGGCCAAATTGGTACGCCGAAAATGAGCGGGCTCGATACGAATACACTTACGGCAAACCCAATTGGTTTGACGCCTGTCAACGAGAATGTGATGCCATTGCCAAGCATGTAGCGCTTTTTGATCAATCGAGTTACCCCATCTTTCATGTTGCTGGCATCGACGCGTTAGCCTGCTTAGAGCGAATTTGCGCCAACGACATCGACGTGGCTGATGGCAAACTTGTTTACACCCAATGGCTCAACGAAAAAGGGGGTATCGAAGCCGACGTAACAGTGACGAGAGTGTCGGCAGATTGCTTCATGATCGTCAGCGCATGCGTGAGTGAACGCAGGGACTGGTTTTGGCTAAAAAAACACTGCGCAGACTTTGATTGCAGGTTAAGCCAAGAGCAGGACACAGCCATCATTGGCGTCATGGGCCCCAGGTCGACCGAACTGCTAGCGTCGATCTGTGACGATCCCGATCAAGCTGAGCAACTCAACTACTACAGTTCTGCTGTGCTGGTGGCTGGTGACATTGCACTTCGCGCAAACCGGCTGAGCTATGTCGGTGAGCGGGGCTATGAGTTATACCTGCCGAGGCTTCAGGCGTCTGAGCTCTGGCAACTGCTGTGTCGCAAAGGACACTCTTTGAACATTCGCCCAGCCGGTTTTCACGCCATGAACGCCTGTCGAATGGAGAAAGCCTATCGCCATTGGGGTGATGACATCCACGATCACATAACGCCTCTTCAAGCGGGTCTAAGTTTCGCTACTGCCAAGAATAAAGACGACTATATTGGCAAAGCACACTTAGACGAAAATAAAGGTGTACAAACTCGACGTCTGGTCAGTCTCGCCATTGACGCCGAAAACGCGCCATTGATGCTGCACGATGAACCAATACGTCGAGACGGCATAATTGTTGGGCTAACTACGTCCGCCGCATGGGGTCACCGGGTAGGTAAAAGTCTCGCAATGGCGGAGCTTTCCAACCCAGAAGGGGTCACGGCTCAGTGGTTGAAATCAGGCAACTTCGACGTAGAAGTTGCCCTCAAACGCTACCCTATAACCGTTCAGTTCGGCGCCTTCTACGATCCCAAAAGCGAGCGTATGAAATAGCCGATTACCACAAATCGTACTTTTGCAGCTCGGCGCGCCCTACCACCATATGATGCACCTCGTCTGGGCCGTCGGCGAAACGCAAGTGCCGCATATCTGTATACATCGTCGCCAGTGGTGTCCACTGAGAGATACCTGTTGCACCATGCATTTGAATAGCCGCGTCGATAATCTCACACACCTTCTCAGGCACCATGGCCTTGACGGCGCTGACATAGACTCGGGCCTCTTTATTGCCCAAGACATCCATTGCTTTTGCAGCTTGCAGCACTGCTAAGCGCATGGCGTTGATCTCAATCCGTGCGCGGGAGATCACCTCTATGTTCTTTCCTAGCTTAGCTATGGGCTTGCCAAAGGCCACCCGGGAACCGGAACGTTTCACCATCAGTTCCAGCGCTTTCTCCGCTTTACCAATTGAGCGCATGCAATGGTGGATACGACCGGGGCCAAGACGAACCTGAGAGATTTCGAAGCCTCTACCCTCGCCCAGCAATATGTTCTCTTTCGGCACCCGTACGTTGTTGAAACGAATATGCATGTGGCCCCTGGGCGCATGGTCTTCCCCGAAGACTTGCATGCCCTCTAAAATCTCTACACCTTGCGTATCCGTCGGCACAAGAATTTGTGATTGCTGCCGGCTAGGCGCTGCTTCAGGGCTGGTTTTGACCATGGTGATCATGATCTTGCAGCGGGGATCACCAGCACCGCTGATATAGTATTTCTCGCCATTAATCACCCAGTCATCACCATCAAGTACCGCCTGAGTGCTGATGTTTTTTGCGTCGGACGATGGCAAGGATGGCTCGGTCATCGCGTAGGCAGATCGAATCTCACCGTTGAGCAGCGGCTTGAGCCATTGTTCCTTTTGTTCCGGCGTACCCACGCGCTCCAGCACCTCCATATTGCCGGTATCGGGAGCACTACAATTCAGGGTCTCTGAAGCGAGCGGCACTTTACCCAACTCGGCAGCAATGTAGGCGTAATCAAGGTTAGTAAGGCCCTCACCTGTTTCTGCATCGGGTAGAAAGAAATTCCACAGGCCAGAGTCCTTCGCCTTGTTTTTAGCGCCTTCCAACAATTCCAGTTGCCTGGGGTGCCAGCTCCAGCGATCAGTTTTTTCACTGTTGAGCGCGTAAAACTCCTCAACAATGGGCTCCACGTTGTCCGTTATGTGCCGCTGCACCGCGTCCATCAGAGGCTGGGCCTGCGCAGACATGGCCAATTCAAAAAGATCGCTATCAAGATCTACCGCTTCACTCATCGTTCTCTCCCGTGTTTATTGCTGTTCTTTTGTACCCGTAGATTCGAAACGGAGCAAGATGCCGTGCTACATTCGATGCCATTACAACAACATTCTCGGGGGAGAACATGATCGACTTTACGATTCCTGAAGACGCCAAGGCCGTGCGTGACAAAGTTCGCGCTTTTGTGCAGAACGAATGCCATCCGGCGGAAGAAACCTGCACCGCGGACAATTTCGACGAAACCATGGCTGCCCTGCGCAGCAAGGCCCGCAGTCAGGGGCTGTGGTGCCCGTTTATTCCCACCGAACATGGAGGCATGGGCTTGCGCCCCTTGGCAAACGCCTTAGTGCAAATGGAATTAGGCGAGAGCCACTTAGGGGCGTTGTCCTTAAACACCCAAGGACCCGACGACGCAACAATGCTGACTTTGCTCGAACACGGGACAGACTTCCAAAAAGAAAAATTTCTAAAACCCTTATTGAACGGCGAAAAACGCATCTGCTATTCGATGACGGAGAAGGCAGCTGGCGCCGACGCAACTGGCATGCAAACGTCCGCGGTACTCGACGGTGACGAGTGGGTACTCAACGGCGAGAAATGGTTCAGCTCATCTGCCAGCGTGGCCGATATTGCCGTCGTCATGGCGAAAACCGACCCTGACGCGGCGCGTCACGAGCAATACAGCACTTTTATCGTCGAGCTACCCAATCCTGGATATAACATCGTGCGCAACATCGAAACCATGCAGCCCCATAGCGCGCTGGGGCTAAAACTAGGTGGCAGCCACTCAGAGATAAAAATTGAAAACCTGCGAGTGCCCCGAGAGAACATACTCGGCGGTCAGGGTCAGGGTTTTAATATGGGGCAACATCGTCTCGCCTATGGACGTCTGCGTCATGGCATGCATAACGTAGCCATGGCACAGCGAGCCCTTGATCTAGCCGCAAAGCATGTCACGAGTAGGAGCACATTTGGCGAACGGCTCGCGGACCGTCAAGGCGTCCGCTGGATGCTAGCCGATTGTGCCTCAGAGATTTATAAGGCGCGCTTAATGCTGTTGCATATTGCCTACAAAGCGGAAAATGGCATGGATCTGCGCAATGAAAACGGTATTGCCAAGGTCTTTTTGGCCAATATGGTACATCAAGTTGTCGACACCGCCCTGCAATTACACGGCGCGCTGGGCTATAGCCACGACACACCATTAGCGCGCTGGTATACCGGAATTCGATCCCAACGATTAGTCGACGGCCCAGATGAAGTACATCGCTGGCGCACCGGTGCTAATGTCATTAAGGCGTTTGAAAAGTACGGGACGACCGCATCTGTTTGCGGCGGCGAACTGTTCGACTGACAAAGCGTTCAATAGCTAACCGCCCGAGGTCTCGCATATTGCAAGACCTCGGGCAGCGGGTAACGTCTATTGGGCGGACCGAAACATTGGATGCACTGGTGGGCAACCGGCCACCTCGATGCGGCCTGTCACCTCAAACCCATGCCGCTCGTACAGCGTTATGTTGGCCGGATTAGAAGATTCCAAATATGCAGGCAACCCTTGCTCGTCACACTTCGACAGCGCGTATTTCATCAGCGCTGCACCGAGTCCTCTTCCTTGATGACATGGATCGACGCCGATCAAGGGCAAATACCAGCACGGTTCCGTAGGATGGTGGCTCAGCATCGCCTCAAACACGCTGGCTACGTCATCAAGCCTTTCCGGAGCGATAGCTTGCTCCAAAATTTGCGACATGGCTTCCTCTGCGGCCTCATCCTCGGAATCCGGGGGAACCCACAAGGCAGCGCCAGCGAAGTTCGCGGCCTGATAAGCAGCGCCTGCCGCAAAAGCAGCACCGCCGAAAGCATCGAACATCGCGGCGCCAAATGATAAGTACGTATCTGCCTTGGGTACCATCCAGCGCACCAAGGGGTCTGCGGCAAAAGCTGCAACGATTGTATTCAAAGCCACCGATCGATCGCTTTGTTCTACTACCGAAACCGATGGTAGATCTGTCATTTCCTTTCCTTTTTCATGGTGTCGGCCATAACCCACCCTGCCGCACAAGTTACGTTACAACGTCAGTCGATAGCCATTGTCTTTTAGCCATTGGCGCTTCATGCGATAAAGCGGATCAATGCGCTCAACCTCAGACCAAAATTGTTTGCTGTGGTTCATCTCGCGCAGGTGGCAAAGTTCATGAACAACGACGTAATCCATGATGTGCATCGGCGCATGTATCAGGCGCCAATTCAGCTGAATGCTGCCATCGGGTTTGCAGCTACCCCACCGTGCGCGGTAGTTCTTTATCTGCAGTTCTTTGGGGCTGACGCCAACTTTTTGCTTAAACACGTTAACGCAATAACTCAACTCGTCGACTGCACGGCTGTAAAGCCATTGCTCTATCAAAGCCCTCAGCTCTTCCGGGTCATTGAGCACATCACTTGGGCCAGACACTTCAAGCCTCTCACCCTGCACCTCAACCGACATACGAGCTTTGTCTAGTAGCAGCAACGCTAATCGCTTGCCCTGCACTAAAATCTCACTGCCTTGACCAAGTGTTGCTCGCACTTCGGCCTGATTCGCCAGGTCTGTTCGCTTTTGTTCCGCCTCTTCGAGTTTCTTTTCCACCCAGGGCATCTTTTCCAGGATTAGTTCTTGAATACGCTGCGTAGCCAATGACTGCGGGACACGGACGGATACCCCCTCCAAATCTACCTTGATCACAGCCGTTTTCCGGCGCTTGGAGCGCACGACGCTTACTTCGAAAGTGTCAAATGCAATCGTTTCTGACATGCACGCATTGTGACCGATAAATGCGAATCTCGTCACGTATTTGCCGCCAAACATCCGGTATTCTTTTGCTCGGAAATCTTCCGTTGGCATTTCCTAAAAAATTGTTTTAAACCTTCAGTATTAGATCCGCGGTAGAAAGGTATCCCATGCTGAGCACGATACTTATGGATAAATTGAGAGTTTTTTTTGCTGCGACAATCTGTTGTGCCGTGGTGTCCGCCTGCGGGGGCGGTGGAAGCTCCTCAGCAAACGCACCTATCGCAGCAGACCCAAGGAACCCGCCGGGGTCGACGCCAGCAGCACCTCAAACACCGTCGCCCGATACTGCAAATGACTCAAGTTTCGTCGCCGGCGTTTTTCCGCCATCATCCCGCTTTGCAGACTTGTGCGGCGCTCCGAGAACAACAACATCAAATGAAGTGTTCAGCGACATGCAGGGTACTTTTGAAGATGAGGGCAATTGGCTGCGATCTTGGTCAAATGAGACCTATCTTTGGTACGACGAAATCGAAGATGTCAATCCAGCTGACTATGCCGGCTCAGCTGCTGATGTCGAAACCTACTTCGATTTGCTAAAGACCGTGGCAACTACGCCGTCCGGCAACCCAAAAGACCGTTTTCACTATTCTCGCGATACAGCCGAATACCGGGCAGAGACTAGGAAGGGAGTAACCTACGGCTATGGAGCCACTTACCAGCTTCTGAGCACCTCGCCGCCAAGAGAATTGGTGATCGTTTTGGTTAAAGACGACTCGCCTGCGTCGGCGACAGGCCTGAGCCGAGGCGCAAGAATTGTTACCGTGGACGGCATGGATTTAATCAACGGAGACGACCCCGCAACGCTAAACGCAGGGCTATGGCCAAATCAGCGGAATCAGGACCATACCTTCGAGGTAGTGGACCCTGGGTCAAGCAACAAACGAGCCATCACAATGACATCGGCCCAAATTAGCATCGACGCGGTTCCCCAGACTCGAATCCTGAACACCGATTCTGGGAAAGTTGGCTATCTGTTGTTTACCGATCATATTTTGACTGCCGAGCAGCAGCTGGTTGATGCGATAACAGAGATGGCGGAAGCCGGCATAACCGATTTGGTACTGGATTTGCGCTACAACCGCGGCGGTTACTTATACTTGGCTAATCAACTGTCCTACATGATTGCCGGGGGCGGGGTCAGCGGCAAGATCTTCAACGCCCTACAGTTCAATAATAAAAATCCAACCAACAATCCG
>CAJWZG010000041.1 GCA_913049565.1 uncultured Gammaproteobacteria bacterium | reverse complement strand
TCACTTTGGTAACGTGCATGAAACAGATCTATCGAAAAAGGCGACTGACGCAATCGATAGCGACCACCCACACTTTAGCCTACCCCTTGGTTTGCCCAGTCAGCATAGATCGCCAACACCGAGAATTGCCACGCATCGCCTAGTAAGCCACGCAGACCCAAATCAACTATCGCGCAAGATTCATCGAAGTCGATGTTCCGGGCGTTATGCATCAGCGCGCTTACCTCAAGACTGACGTAGTTAAGCGTCAATACAGCGTCTACTGAGTCTGTCTTCCGCCGAAGAACCCCGGCACGCACGCGATAAAAATCCGCATCCGACTCTGGATCGGCATAAACATCCGAACGCAGCATCCCGACATTTAAGAAAAGCGTGTCTTTTTGAAAAAAGAGCGTTGACGGCTTCAACCAAAATTAGCGACTCTTTGTTTTCGAATTCCAAGACTGTGCAGCCGTCAGCTCAACTTCAAAGACAATGAATGGTCAAAAAAAACTCAAGCAAGCCCCCCACAAAGAAGTCACGCTCGACCGGCGGTAAGAAGCAGGCGAAACTAGGCTGGCTGCCAAGAGTGCGGCAATGGCTCATTAGACTGCTGTTGAAAACGATCATGTACGCGACGTTGCTGGCTAGCTTGGTGACTGCCGGTTATCTCTACTATTTGGATCGCAGCATTAGCCAAACCTTCGAGGGGCGGCTTTGGTCAGTTCCCGCGCAGGTCTATGCGCAACCCTTAGAATTGTTCGCTGGCAAACGCCTAACGAACAAGCAGTTACAGGGTGAACTGCAGCGTCTTGGTTATCGCAAGACAGCAGATCTATCGTCACCCGGCAGTTATCAGCCCATACCCGGCGGTGTATCAATCCACCTTAGAGACTTTGCGTTTATGGAGGCGCTACGACCATCCATGCGCATTACCGTGAGGTTTATCGGCAACCAGCTACAGCGAATCACTTATGGTAGTACACCGCTGGAGCTCGTTCGGCTGGAGCCCGCAATCATTGGCAGTTTTTTTCCTTCCCATGGCGAGGATCGGATAATTTTAACTCCCCGTCAGATACCCGAGTTGCTCACCAATGGCCTTAAGGCGGTCGAAGACAAAAGCTTTGATGAGCACCAAGGCTTCAGCATTCCAGGCATTCTCAGAGCCGCCTTTGTCAACATGCGGAGCGGCGAGACACAACAGGGCGGCAGCACCCTAACCCAACAGCTGGTTAAAAGTTATTTTCTCACCAACGAGCGCACAATAGAGCGCAAGCTGCGAGAACTGGCAATGTCCGTCATCTTGGAATTGCGCTTTTCGAAACAAGACATTCTCACCGCTTATATCAACGAGATTTTTTTAGGCCAAAACGGAGCTCGAGCAATTCACGGCTTTGGTTTAGGCGCCCAATACTATTTCAATAAACCGCTCAACGAGTTGTCGCCAGATCAAATCGCAACCTTGCTCAGCATCATTCGCGGGCCCACGTACTACAACCCATTTCGTCACTCAGAACGCACTCTCCGCCGGCGCAACCGAATTCTCGATACCTTCCTGACCGACGGACTAATAAGTAATACGCGGCATCAAGATGCCATTGATCGCCCTTTAGGCGTGGTGGATAGCCCTAATAGCGCCGGCGCCTACTACCCGGCATTCATGGATCTCGTGCGAACCGAGCTTAGCGAGCGCTACTCGGCAGAAGACCTGCGTACCAAAGGGTTACGGATTTTTACTACCCTTAAACCTCGCGCACAGGCCAACGCTCAGCAGGCTGTCAGCAACACGCTGGTTGCCATTGAAAATGAGCGAAATCAAGAAGCAGGCAGCCTACAAGCCGCCAGCATTGTGACAGACACGCAGACCGGAGAGGTGCTCGCGCTAGTGGGC
Organism: uncultured Gammaproteobacteria bacterium; assembly: GCA_913049565.1. The sequence goes on along the minus strand of CAJWZG010000041.1, from coordinate 13,444 downwards.
GGTCGGCAAGGCCGGGTCGATGGCTTCAATCGGGCAATCAACGCTCAGCGCCCCATCGGTTCAGTGATCAAACCGCTCATTGTATTGAGCGCATTAGAAAGTGGCATCGAATGGGCGAATCTCATCAATGACCAAGCCGTCACCTTGACGCCACCCAACGGCGAGCCTTGGAGCCCTCGCAACTATGACGGTAAAACGCAAGGCGAGTTGCCGATGATTAAGGCCCTCGCGCTCTCGCTGAACTTAGCAATGGTCGACCTAGGTAATCGAGTCGGTCTAGCAAAAATACAAAAGCGTTTTGCCGATCTCGTCGGTTATACACCGAAAAACCCTTATCCCTCATTTTATTTAGGCGCCGAACCTATGTCGCCCCTGCAGCTGACGCGGCTGTACGGGAACTTTGCTAGCGGCGGCTTTAAAACATCGCCGAAAAGCGTGATTGCGGTGCTCAACGAACAAGGACTACCACTCTCCCACTACCCATTTGATGTGACTCAAACGATAGACTTCGATGACGCAACCACCCTAAACCGAGGCTTAGAAATTGTCATGCAGCGAGGCACAGGGCGCTCCTCGCCCTTCGCCCAACAGGGGGTCGCGGGTAAAACTGGCACATCGAATGACAACCGCGACAGCTGGTTTGCCGGCTTCGATAACAGCCGTTTAAGCGTAGTTTGGGTGGGGCGAGATGATAACAAACCCACTGGACTAACAGGCACCACGGGCGCACTACGCATTTGGAATGAGATGACTCAGGCAGAAGGTTCTGATCCGTTGTCACTGATTGAGACCAATCAATGGCTAGCCATAGAGTTCGACACAGGGCTGCGCGCAGCGGCTAGCTGTGCCGACGTGGTTGTATTACCCATACGCCAGCCAGATACTCTGCAAGCAAAATCTGGCTGCGGGATTCAGTCCAGTTTCGGGGATCGGTTGCGCTCTATATTTAACAGAAGACCGGGAACACAACGATGACGGCGACCAACACTGAGCTGCAAGCTGGACCATCTGGATCTGTTTCAACGAAGCAAAATTCGGCCTATATTTTTGCTTCCGTGCTCGCCGCCGTATTTCTAACAAGCTGCACCGCGACGGGCGGTAACGTACCTGTAACGGCTGTCGACAAGGTGGATACAACGCATGATAGGGTGCAGGAGGCGCCGGCCGCCCAATCAGTTGGCGCACCGTCCCAACCTCCTTTGAAACAGGCATTGCCCAAGAGCAGTGCTGCGAAGATCTTACTGGCACGGGCCAACACAGCCCTTGCGTCAAAAGAGCCCAGGACCGCCATTATGTTACTCGAGAGAGCTGTTCGCATTGAGCCCAGAGAATCGCTGCTGTGGGTGCGGCTGAGCAAAGCTCACCTCGAGCAGGGTGATCAACAAACCGCATTTCAGCATGCCAGGAAAGCTATTGCTCTGGCGGGCAGTGATCGGAGCCAGCAAACTGCCGCGTGGCTGCAACTTGCCAGTGTCTATGAAGCACAGGGGCGGCAGCGCGATGCACAAAATATTCGTCAACGCTATCAACGCGGTAGCGGCTAGCGCGTTGACCTAATTCAATAACAAACTGGGACACATTGTATTGAATCTCCGATACCGAAAGCCTTTTGTTTCCTCGGCTACGAAGTCGAAAAGTCTTTGTCTGTTGGTTGCAGGCATTAGTTTAGCCAGCTGCGCAACTAATCCCGTCACCGGCAAGAACGAACTCAGCTTAGTTTCAGAGCGATGGGAGCTTAAAACGGGCGCGCAACAGTATCTGCCGGCGCGCCAAAGCCAAGGTGGAGACTATGTAGCGGACCCCCGAGTACAGGGTTACGTTCAGGAGGTAGGCAACAAACTCGCGGCAGTAAGCGATCGCTCGCTACCCTATGAGTTCGTGGTGATCAATGATTCAACCCCCAACGCATGGGCTATGCCCGGCGGCAAAATCGCCATCAACCGAGGCTTGCTGACAGAACTCGATAGCGAGGCCGAGTTGGCGGCGGTATTGGGCCATGAAATCGTTCACGCGGCAGCCAAGCACAGTGCCCAAGCTATGCAACGCGGCGTCATGCTACAGGCCGCCGTACTCGCTGCAGGGGTAGCAGCAAACAACAGCGGCTATGAGCGAGTAGCAACCATAGGTGCCGGCGCAGGCGCCGCACTGCTCAACGCCAAGTATGGTCGCGATGACGAACGAGAATCCGATATTTACGGCATGAACTACATGAGTCGAGCAGGCTACAACCCCATGGGGGCTGTTGACTTACAACAGACTTTTGTGGAACTAAAGGATCGTCAACAGCCCGATTTTTTGCGAGGTTTGTTCGCTAGCCACCCTCCTTCTCTAGAGCGATTGAAAGCCAATCGCAGCCATGTCGACACACTACCAACCGGTGGCGTGGAGGGAAGAGAACGCTATCGCCAAGCCATGTCCCGGCTAACGCAAACCAAAGCCGCTTACGAAGCCTATGACGAGGCTCGCCAAGCGGTTGCGGACAATCGTTTCCAAGCAGCCAGGCGTCTGGTTGACCAAGCGATAGACCTCGAGCCGAACGAAGCTCACTTCTACGCTCTGTTAGGCGACCTGGAGTTTGAGGGAAATGCTTTGGACAGCGCCGAACGCGCCTATGATCAAGCAATCAAACTAAACCCAAAATTTTTCTACCCGCTACTACGTAGCGGTGTCTTGAATGAGAATCGCGCCCGAATTGCCAAAGCTAAACGCCATCTCAACCGCAGCTTGGAACTGCTGCAAACTGCTCAAGCCTATCAAACACTAGGAGCCATTGCGGAGCGCGAGGGCAATCTGAGCGAAGCTGATGCGCTGTACGCAAAGGCGGCACAAGGCTCTGGCGCGGCAGGCCAAACCGCATTGACATCCTTGGTGACTCTACGGAGCAAAAGCAATCCGACTAGTCTAGTGGGTTTGCGCTGGGGTATCAGCGATCAGGGGACCCTGATTATGGAGGCAACCAACTGGACGCCTAGAGCCTTAAACGGTGTCTGGATAAAAATTCGCCTAATCGACGCCCAAGGCGTCGTGCGCAGTTACGACCAGCCCATTACCGCCCTCTCTCCCAACCAGGTTACACAGGTGACCACTCGGCTATATCCCGGATCAGGCCGGGTGCAACTCAGTATCACCCGTATCGAATCTGTTGGAGGCGCTTAGGTTCCAGCGGCGACCATGTCGGCGACCCTCTGGGTATCATGCTGAAGTGTCTTTGCCGCCTGAAAGTAGTGCCAAGCACACCATAGATTCACCAAGCTAAAGACCATCAACGAATATCTCAGCGACTCAGAGCCGTATTCTGCCGAGAACACATCGCTCAATATGCCAACGCCTTGTGGCCCCAATCCCATGCCTATGATGTTCAGCAAAAACAAACAGATCGCCGCTGCAACCGAGCGCATTTGCACCGGCACCAGCTGCTGCACCATGGCGAAAGTAGGTGCCAAGTAGAAACCGCCGAAAAAAGCCGGGATCAAATACAGCAGCAGTGCCGAAGTGAAATCGGTAATCCAGAAGAAACCCACCAAAAATGGCACCAAGCCGCCCTTGCCAAGCGCGACTACCCAAGCGAGCCAGCGAGGATCACGTTGGGCGAGATAATCGGCTAAACGGCCGGCAGTGAAGGTGCCAATGCCGCCAACGATTCCCGCCATTAAAGCCAACGTTAGACCTGTTTCACTTTGGCTCAGTCCGTGGGAGCGCACAAAAAATGCAGGCAACCAAAGCGTCATCCCGTAACCGACAAAGCCTGCCAGCGCCGAACCAAACACCACATGCCGGGTAGCTCGGGTGCTGAGCATAAACTTCCACACCTCACCCAAACGCGGCGCTTTAGCCCGATCATGTTTGGCTGCTTCAGACGCTCCCCGAGGAGGCTCAATGAGGGTAAAACGCACCAGCAGAGCAATCAAAATACCGGGAAGACCAACGACGATGAACGTAGTGCGCCAGCCCCAGTGTTCGCTCATCCAGCCGCCTCCAAGATAAGCGATCAATAACCCTAGGTTGATACCCATAGCAAAAATGCCCATGGCCGTTGCCCGCTGTGCCTGAGGAAACAGATCAGAGATCATTGAGTGCGATGGGGGACTCGACCCCGCCTCACCAACACCCACGCCGATGCGTGCCATAGCAAGCTGGGCATAACTACCGACGAACGCACAAACCACGGTCATACCTGACCAGATGGTTGTGGCCAAAGCGATAATGTTCCGGCGGTTTGTTCGATCCGCCAGCATCGCGATGGGCATGCCCAAAGTGGCGTAGAAAATGGCGAAGGTGAGACCGATCAGAAAGCCCATCTGAGTATCGCTGGCCCCGAGCTCCAACTTGATGGGCTCTAACAGAATACCCATGATTTGTCGGTCTACGTGGCTTGAGCAATACACCAAGACTAAAATCGCCAGCGCATACCAACGGTACCAAGACGACTGCATCAACTCGTCAACCCGCGCCTGCTGTTTATCAGACCCTGCATCCGCTGCCGAAAGATTTGTTGCTTCTTCATTCACCAAAATTTTTCCCTCATAAATCGGTGCAGTACCCGGCTAGGTCATGGAAGCGTAAAGCGCCTCACGATCACGTTCGAAGCGCCTGCCTGCGAAATAAAACAGCGGGATCGCGACCAGCGATAGAGCCGTAAATGCCAGTAGCGTCACGGTATAGGGTTCGGCAATGCCCTGAGCAATCATCCAGTCCACCATGATTCCACCACCCGTTACACCCAAGCCAAGGCCAAAGAAGTTCAGTGACAGAATATAGAAAGCGACGACCGTGCCGCGAATTTGCGGTGGTACCAACTCTTGCACCGTTGCGAAGGTGGGACCGTAAAAACAGCCCAGCTGAAAATAACCGACAAAAATACCGAACATGAAAAACAAGGTTGTTGGATCCACCACACGGTAGTAAAGCGAAATAGGCGTCAAAACCAGCATGATCCAAAACAGGAACATGGGGCGCCCCATCCCCGTCTTGCGCAGGAACCAGTCTCCGCCAACGCCACCAAATAGATTACCGGCAATACCGCCAGCGAAGGCAAGCCAACCGCTGAGTTCTGCTATCTCGGTACGATCAAATCCACGCTCCTGTACGAACCACAATTGTTCGAAGGTGGCCGCTCCGAGAATAAAATGAAAGGCTACACCGCCCAAAACTGTCATCAACAGAGCAGGGGAACTTTTGAAAGCCCGCAGGAGGATGGCCAACATTTCTTTCACACTTGGTCGTTCAATCTCCGTTTGCACTGCGGCAACCTGCGACGTTTCTTTCTTCGCGAGTGCCTCGACTTCATGACGGCGTGGGGTTTCTTTTATAAAGAGCATGATCAGCGCGAGCACCAAACCAATACTACCCAAGGCATAGAAGCAGCCGCGCCAACCAAGCAGTGGTTCCAAATAAGCCACAACGAACAGACTGGCCGCAACGCCAATGGGCACGCCCATGTAATAAACACCAGACGCAAAACCTAATCGAGCGGAAGGAAAACGGTCCGCGAGCAGCGACATAGCCGTCGGCGTCATGATCGATTCGCCAACACCAATAAACAAGCGGGGGATCGCCAAACTTACGAAACCTTTCGCCATGCCGGATAAGGCCGTCAGCGCGCTCCAGAGTGCGAGGCCGGCAGCGATGAGTCGGGTTCGATTAACGCGATCCGCCAGCACGCCCATGAAGACTCCGGCAACCGAGTAGAAAAATATAAAGATCAGTCCCGTTAGCAAACCGAACTGCGTATTGGTCAGCCCGAGGTCTGGAACAATCCAGTTCGCAAAGCTAGCAAGTAGTTGTCGATCAACAAAATTCATTACATTAAGCAACGTCAGAAACGAAAGAAAAAAATAATCCTTCGCGCCTGGATCTTGGCTAGTAGTCATCTTTGTTCTCCCCTATACCTCTGAGAGTATTGTAGATTCCGAGCTTTATCCATGTGTTCTTGTTGAACGTACTGCCTGTAAAATATGGGAGGCTCTCCTAGATCTGCTGTTAAATCGGTGCGACGCAGAACACCCTCGGGCCTAAAAAAATAGCATCGTTCTGGGGAACAAAAGTGAAAATTCAGGATTGCCACAGCTTCAATGATTTCAGGGAACTCGCAAGGAGAACGTTGCCAAGCCCCATCTTTAACTATATCGACGGAGCAGCCGAGGACGAGACAACTTATGCACGAAATACTGCGGCTTTTGAGCGTGTTGATTTAGTGCCTAATGTCCTGCAGGGCACTAAAGAGGTGGATCAAAGCGTTACAATCATGGGTTGCAAGATGGACATGCCGATTTACTGCTCTCCCACAGCATTGCAACGTGTATTTCACCATGAAGGAGAAAATGCAGTAGCCGCTGCAGCAAGCAAATATGGCACGCTCTTTGGGGTTTCGTCCCTCGGTACGGCCAACCTCTCAGAAATTCGTGCATCTTACGACGGCCCGCAGTGTTTTCAGTTCTATTTCCACAAAGATCGATTACTGAACCAATCAATGTTGGAAGCCGCAAAAACTGCCAATGTAGATATTTTGATGCTTACCGTTGACACGATAACAGGAGGTAAAAGAGAGAGAGACCTTAAAACTGGTTTTTCCATTCCCTTTCACTTAACCCTAGGAGGGTTGTACCAATTCATTGTGAAACCCACTTGGGCTGTAAATTATCTCACCCACAAAAAATTTGGATTTCCTCAGCTTGATAGCTTCGTGGACATGTCGAAAGGATCGCTATCGGTAGGGGGCTATTTCACTGAAATGCTGGACCCGACGATGAACTGGGACGACGTAGCATCTTTGGTCGAGTTCTGGGATGGCCAGTTTTGCCTTAAAGGTGTAATGAGCGTAGAGGATGCAAAACGCGCCGTTGAGATAGGATGCACGGGGATCGTTGTATCGAACCATGGGGGGCGGCAGCTGGACGGCGGCCGTTCTTCTTTTGACCAATTAGAGGAAATCGTAGGCGCTGTTGGAGACCAGATCGACGTTATATTAGACAGCGGCATTCAAAGAGGAAGCCACGTGTTAAAGGCTTTGTCTTTAGGAGCGAAAGCAGTGGGAGGAGGCCGCTTTTATCTTTATGCTTTGGCCGCAGCCGGTAGTCAAGGCGTAGAACGTGCATTGCAGATCATGCACGAAGAAATAGAAAGGGATATGCGGTTGATGGGGGTTTCTTCGATACAAGAACTTTCCCGGGACAATCTTAGATTTCGCTAAATCCGAACGCAGACCTGAGCCTAGCTTACCGATCAATCTATTTCGAAGTTCGACAGTTGAACACGCGGGAGGAAAACCAAATTGTCAATCGAAGCGCGCCTATCGGCATTAGGACTTGATCTGCCACAACCCATGAATAACGCCACCCTGCCTTTTGATCTAGTGCGAGCGGACGGCAATCATTTGTATCTATCTGGTCACGTACCAACTGACTCAACTGGGGCTATGAGCAAGCCGTTTGGCAAGGTAGGTAAAGAGGTCAGCGCTGAAGAGGCTTATAAAATCGCTGGCAGAATCGCCCTTGGCCTTTGCGCCAGCATCAAATCCCATATCGGTGATTTGGATCGTGTTGAAAAATGGCTGCGCGTGTTTGGCATGGTAAACGCGGCCCCGGGCTTTACGCAGATTCCGGCGGTTATCAACGGTTGCTCTGACATACTGCTTAAGGTGTTTGGTCCAGATGTTGGGGCCCATGCGCGCAGCGCTGTTGGTATGTCAGAACTGCCTTTTAATGTTCCTGTAGAAATTGAAGCCGAGGTGAAAATTCGCTTATGAACCAGAGAATCGTCAATGCCCGCATCGTCAATGAGGGCGCAATCACAGAGGGCGAGTTGGTCATCGAAGGTGAGCGGATCAAGGGTATCAACGTACCAGCGCCCGCCGATGCAAATGTTTATGACGCTCACGGGGCCTACTTAATACCCGGCATGATCGATGATCAGGTGCACTTTCGCGAACCCGGCTTCGAACACAAGGGCAACATTCGCACTGAGTCAGCGGCTGCTGTGGCTGGAGGTATCACCAGTTACATGGAAATGCCCAACTGCAATCCCCTAACAATTTCTCAGAGCGCACTGATTGATAAGCGCGAGCGAGCGGCCATTTGTTCAGCCGCTAATTACGGCTTCTATCTCGGGGCAACCAACGACAATCTCGAAGCGGTCAAAAGCGTGGATCCAAGTCTGACCTGTGGTGTGAAAATTTTTATGGGGGCCAGCACTGGCAACATGCTGGTCGATGACCAAACCACATTAGAAGGCATTTTTGCTGCAACCGATTTATTGGTAGCCACTCACTGTGAGAACACACCCATGATTCTGGCAGCCGAAGCCGCTGCTGCAAAAAAATGGGGCGAAGACGTGCCTTTCAGCGAGCACCCGAACATTCGCTCTGAAGATGCGTGTTATGCGTCGAGTTCGCTGGCGGTTGGGTTAGCGAAAAAATATGGAACAAAGCTACACGTACTTCATCTGACAACGGCAAAAGAAATGGAGCTGTTCGAGGTCGGGCCTCTAGAAAATAAGAGGATCACGGCAGAAGCCTGCGTACATCATCTTTTCTTTAACGCCGATGATTATGCTGAACGGGGCGCCTTTATAAAGTGTAACCCTGCAATTAAAACCGCAGCAGATCAGGCGGCGCTACTAAAGGCCGTTGCCGAAGACCGCATAGACGTTATCGCAACAGATCATGCACCGCATACGCTGGAAGAGAAGAGCCGCAAATACGCGAAGGCTCCGGCGGGACTGCCACTGGTACAGCACGCTCTGGTTTCGTTAATGGAGCGGGTCGAAGACGGCACATTCAGCATCGAGCACATAGTACGTAAAACATCCCATGCACCGGCAATGCTCTACCAGGTCGCAGAACGCGGTTTTTTGCGCGAAGGCTATTTCGCGGACATCACTTTGATCGCGCCCAATCCGTCCTCCGCTGACGAAGACGTGTTGAGTAAATGCGGTTGGAGCCCGTTCGCCGGATATGCCTTCAAGCATCGCATAGCAGGAACATGGGTTAACGGTCATCAGCGATACGACGGTCAGCAAGTGATCGACGGGCCTTATGGCCAAGCGCTGGCGTATCAGCGCTAAAGCGCCTAAATAATACTCGGGGGAAATATGAATAAATGGAAGGTAACCGGCATAAGCCTGATCGTATTGATCATCGCAGGCGTAGTTTTCGTTAACAGCCCTCTTATGATGGCAACCGTTTTCTATTTTATGCAGCCTGATGAAAGCTTCGCTGAGACCGGGGCTCCAGCCGCACCGGATTACAGCAACCCGGACCACTGGGCATCACTGCCCACCAAGGAAGATGCGGCTGACGTCATGCCCAAAGGTTTTTCACAGCAGCCTGAGTCCAAGCAAGACGTTGCGGTATTTTTTGTGCATCCCACAACGTATCTTGCCAACGATGGTTGGAATCAGCCTCTCGAGCATGCCGCCACCAATCAACGCACTGACGAGACAGTTATGCAGAATCAGGCGAGTGTCTTTAATGGCTGCTGCGATGTATACGCACCGCGTTACCGTCAAGCAACGCTGTTTAGCTTCATGGATCAAAGCGAAGCAAAAAATGGCGAGCAGGCCCTCGATCTAGCGTACCAAGACGTTGTAGCTGCTTTTGAGCATTTTCTGCAGGAAAATCCGAGCCGCCCGATTATTCTCGCTGGACACAGCCAAGGCAGCCACCATTTAGACCGGCTGATTGAGGAGAAAGTCACCGGTACGGCGCTAAAAGCGCGGTTGATCGCCGCTTATCCTGTCGGGTTTTCTGTAGATACCAGCAACGGTTTGCCCGTTTGCACCGCGCCTACTCAGACCGGCTGCCAAGTCTCGTGGAATGCCAATGCGGAAGGTGCCGGGGTTGTTGTATCCGTAGCCGGCGACATATGCGTTAACCCGCTCACCTGGCGCGTTGATGGCCAGCTAGCCAGCCATGACGCGAATTTAGGTGGTGGCGCCTCTATCGGCGATAGTGAAATCGAACCGGGTGTAGCCGATGCACGATGTGCGAACAGCCAACTCATTGTCAGTGAAATTCGATCACCGAACTTTGGGGGTCGGCCCTTTGGTGAAGGCAATTACCATATCTACGACTATGGTTTCTACTACATGAACATTCGCGAAAACGCGCAAGCACGAGTGACAACATTTTTAGAGGCCGCGCCACCGTCTACTCTGACGAATTAGATGTCTGGGTTAGCTGCTATGTGGTTAGCGATTAAGGTGGGCAGCTAGAATTCAGTGTCGGCATCAACTTTGCGGACGAACTATAAATTGCGCGCTACAAGTACTTTTGCGCCATTGAGTCGATCACCTCGAAAAACTCTTTGCGCACCTCGGCAATGATTTCGGCAACCGGCCGCACCGAATCAATGCGCCCCGCCACTTGGCCAGTGAGCGCAATACTGGCTTCCATGTCACCGCCGAAGTAAAGATCTGTAGCCGTACCAAATTCACCCATAACATTGTCGGTAGAGAATTCCAGATGCGTTGTTTTTTTGGTGCGCATCGCACGAAGCGCTGGAGAATGTGCGCGATTCAAAAATACTGTGTCAGTCTCTTGAGCCTCCACGATCGCGTTTTTCCAGTTTTCGTGTACAGGCGATTCTGCCGCCGACACCATTCGCGTGCCCATTTGAACCGCTTCTGCACCAAGCGCAAAACCGGCGGCCATTGTGCCGCCATCCAAGAAACCGCCTGCGGCAATAATCGGCACATCAACTTTGGAGCGGATTAGCGGCAACAGCACCATAGTAGAGACATCTCTAGGGTTCTTGAAACCACCCCCCTCGCCGCCTTCAACAATCAAACCATCGACTCCGCATTCCACCGCCTTGATCGCAGCACCGAGACTCGGCACCACATGAAACACTGTAAGCCCTGCTGACTTTAGCTGTTCAGTATATCGCTCAGGATTGCCAGCAGAGGTGGTAACGAACTTCACTCCTTGGTCGATAATGAACTGAACAATGTCTGGGTCACGCACAAAGGCCTGCGCCACGTTCACGCCAAACGGCTTGTCCGTGAGGGTACGCATTTTCAAAATCTCTTCACGAATGGCGTCGAGCTCACCAGAAGACGTTTCGATAATGCCTAAGCCGCCTGCATTAGACACCGCCGACGCCAATTGAGAACGCGCAATCCAGCCCATGGGCGCTTGTACAATTGGCGTTTCCACACCGAGTAGCTGGGTGATCCGATTATCAAATGTCATTTGCCTTCAACCTCTGCCCGCCAGAGGCACATTGTAAAACATTGTGTGGCCTATTCCAGAGCAAGATCGGCAATGAGTTCTACCAGCGCATGCAGATCGTAAGTCGCTACTTCTGGGCCTGAGCTGGCTAAGCTGCCAGCTGCCTCACCGCAGCTGTTACGTGCGGTGCAAGTGTTCGGGAAATTCTCCGGCGCGCCCTCAAGTTGCAGGACATATCCCTGGTTGGCATAGTGGTCATACTGCGTCAATACGACCACGACAATATCATGCTCTGGCCATACCAAAACGCGCTGGCCATTGAGGCCAATGGCGGATTTGATCTCGCCGCGCACGCTGCGCCCAAAGTATGTTTGATTCATCGACCACCACTGATATCCATACATCCCAATCGGCTCAAGGCTTGCTGAAACGTAAGACTGAGGTATCACCTGCTGTTCCCGCCATCGCCCGTCGCGAGCAAAAAGCAAACCGAAGCGCAGAAAGTCATCTGGGCGCATATCGACACAGCAATACGACATGGGTTGAGTTCCTGTCGAGTCGAACCACAGACCTACGTTGGCCGAATCAATGCCTATGGGCTCTAGAATCTTCTGCGTCAGGTAGATGTGTGCATCCATACCTGTTGCTCTTCGAATCAACGGCTCGAACAGCTGCGAATTAGCATTCGAATAGTCGAAGGTTGTACCCGGTGCGGTGGTCAAAGTGTTTGCCAATGCATGCGCAGTTTGATCGCCGCTGAAGAAAACATTCGTGTTGGAGGCAAGACCGGCGCGCATTCGAAGGATCTGCTCAAGCGTGATCTCTTCCTTATCCGTGCCAACGAATTCATCCAGCACCGAGCTTGCCCGTTGGCTTACCGAGGAAAAATGTCCCTCCGCAATAGCGACACCGATAGCGGCACTGTAGAAACTTTTGGCTACGGACCAGCTTGTGCCCATGCTTTGAGAATCGAATCCAGCGGCGTAGCGTTCACCCACCACATAGCCATTTTTGCTAACCAGAGCAGACTGAGTCGCACCATCGGTGAAGATATGATCCAAAATTGAATCTACTGCTGTGTTAGTCAGATTTACGCTGGTCGGCGATGCTCGAGAAAGTTCCCAATGCTCATCGGCTTCAGCTTGAACTGATTGATTAACTGCCGCTGGCGGATTACTGGCTACCGTAGTTATAGACGTCGAGCCGCCTCCGCCGCCGCAAGCGGCTAAATTGATGAAAGTGCACGCTATCAATGCAGAAGTCAGCTGGTTCATTTTGCCTCCCCGATATTTCAATTACCGTAGAGCTAAGTTGTAGTCGTGCGCAAGGTTTCAATACCGCGTCGCCGTCGCTCAATGGGTAATATCTTCGGCTGAGTCGTGACCCGCACGACGAGGCGGTGAGCGCTGTTCAGTTAACGCGATCTGGTCTTAATCAGTGCCATTCAAATGCGAGTTAGTCAGCAGGTTTAGCGGGCGCCTGAGTGACGATCGGTAATACCCGCATAGAGCATTCGTAGAGGCCCTTGTATATCCGCCGCTAAGGTTGCTACCGCCTGACGGGGAGCGGCGTCGGAACCACGCTGGGCGGTTTGCACGTTGAGGGCCAACGAGGCCATTCCGTGCACTGTTGCCCAAACCAATCCTCCCAACACATAGACATCGTGATCGAGCTGTCGGTTATCTTTGATTTCGACCAGCATTGCGTCGAGTATGTCATATGCGTTGGCAGCGGCTTCTTGCAGAGCCTGCGACTGCGAAAAGTCGCCGAGCACCGCCCCGAACATCAGTTGATAGTGCACCGGGAAATCTCGAGCAAAATTAAAATAGGCTGCACCAAGATCTGCAAATCGATCCTCAACTGGTGAATCGGCCCCCACCGTTGCTCTGAGGCGCTCAGCGAGCTCGTTGAATCCTAATATGGCCAGACTCGCCAAAAGGGTTTGCTTATCTGGAAAATGCCTAAATGGTGCGGTTGGTGATACGCCTGCCTGCCTCGCTAGTGCCCTAATGCTCAACTTTTCAACGCCTACCGCGGCGAGCCGCTCAACGGCCAAGTTGAGCAGCTCAGTTCGTAGTTCGCCGTGATGATATTTCGATCTACTTTTCACATTCTCTCTGCATTCGAGCCGGTAGCGTAGGACCGTAGCACAATGTTAGCACTGCTTACATTTTAACTTGAATGGACTCGGTCAGCGTTTTGGCCGCGAATGAGAGTACATATGCACCGCATATCACGATGGATACTTCGCCTTCTTACCCCCGGGTTGTGGAGCTT
>CAJWZG010000040.1 GCA_913049565.1 uncultured Gammaproteobacteria bacterium | reverse complement strand
CGCACCAGCCGCCAGCGCCGCCAACAGCCGGTCAGCCAGCGCCATATCAGACTGACCTTCAAGGTCGCAGAATAGCCGCGTCGCCATCACGTCACCGGCACCGTTCGCATTCACAAGACGGATCCGCGGCGGGTGCGCCGACACCACAGCACCGGAAGAGGCATCTGCCAGCGCCGCCATGTCGGCGCCGTCACTGACCAGAACAACCCCACCATCCCGCAGCCTTGCAGCGAGCGATATTGCCATTTCATCCACCGCCATCTCCGCGCCTAGGAGTGTGGCGGCCTCACCACGATTCAGCACCAGCGCATCAAGCAAAGGCAGCGCGCCCACAAGCCGCAACACCTTCGCAATCGACGTACCGGCGGCAAACAACCGGCGCGCCGGGGCAACCGCACTGGCAATGGCGGTGATGGTGTCAGCCGCAAAATTCGCATCAAGGATAAGGGGGCCTGCTGTTCCAACGATGCCGGGGCGGATCATTGGCAGCGATACAGTGTCATAAAGCGACATCGCCGCTGCGCCCATCAGCAATTCGCCATCAGGCGCCAGGATCGCGGTGTAACCCGGCGGCTCACCATCACACGTTGCAAGCCACGGGGTGACTCCCGCCGCGGCAAGCCGCGCCTGTATGCTGGCAAGGTCACCTGGCGACTGCACACCGACAAAACCTACAGAGGCACCCCAACCGGCCAGCTGGCAGGCAATGTTGGCCGCCACTCCACCAAGTCGTTCGCGCGCCTCTGCCGGGTTGGTGCGGCCAGTTTGTGGCGGCGCGGTCAGGCGAAGCTGTCGGTCGATATGGCATCCGCCACAGACAGTAAATCCCGGCTCCATAAATCCATGCCCCGCTACCATTGTCGCCCTACGCCCCATATCCTCGCAGGCGCCAGGCCCGCCACTGGATAACCGCAACAATGGCCGAGCCGATTCCCATGATCAGGATCGCCCAGAACCAGGCATCCATCGAGGTCTCGCCACCACCAAGATCAAGCATCATCCCGACCGCCGGCCCGCCAAGCGCACCGCCACTGAAACCGACCATCGAATGCACGGCAAGAAGCGCACCACGTTCATGCGCCGGTGCCGCCGCCACCGTGCCGGCGGTCAGAGCGCCACTGTCGAGCATGATGCAGATATTGTAAATCCACAGGCAGGTCAGCGCGAGCCATACCGGCCCATCAAGCGCCAGCGCGGACAGCACCGCAAAGCCGACAGACACCGCGCCGATGATGGAGATCACCCGATGCCGGCCATAGGCAAGGCAGTAGCGCGCACCGATGATCGATGCCGCCATGCCTGTGAGGGTAAGTAGGCTGACGAGAATGGTCACAACAGACAGCGACAATGCCGGCGTCGCGGTGGCGCCGATGAAGGCAAACATGGCGAAGCTCCAGCCGCGATAGGCAAACAGCTCATAGGTATGTGCGCCATAGGCAAAGATATAGCCAAGCGCCAGCCTGTTGCGGAAGGCAGGCCGCAGATCCAGCGGATGACGCCGGGTCTCGGCGTGCGGGCGTTCGGCGGGCGGTGCGGCGCGAATAAGACAGACCACCAGCAGCGTCGCCAGCAGCGCCCCACCACAGCCAAGCCAGGCGGCGATAAAATGGTCAAAATGGACCAGCAGATAGCCATTCAAATAGAATGACCCGCCGGTGCCAATGCCGAAGCAAGAGGTATAGAAAGGCACAGCCTTCAGCCGTTGTTTATCCGAAAGCCGTGCGTTCAGAATTTGCAGCCCCGGCATATAGGTGCCGGCAAGACCGGCTCCGACAAGGCTCCATGTCAAGGCGGCGCCCCAGAACCCGTCGGTGACGGTGGCGAAACCGGCACAGCCGATGGCGGCTGTCACGCTGCCGCCGATGAAGACGCGTTTGGCGTCAATGCTGTCGGTCAGCCCTACAAGAACGGGTGTGGCGATAACATAACCGAGGAAATAAGCACCGCTGATCCAACCGATTTCGGTGTTTGTCAGGCCCCATTCCGGCCCCAGCGACACAAGGAAGACCGGCCAGATCGCAAAGCTGACCATCGCCAGCACACCGGCGATACAGGTAATAACGATCAGCGCGGTCGGCCGGGTCCCGTCAAGTATGCCAAGAACTGGTCCCGGACGTGCCAAACTGCCGGGCCGTCCCGGTCAGCCGCCGAGGAACAGGCGACCGACGTCCGGATTGTCGAGAAGTTCGTCACCATTCCCCGCGATGGCGGTTTCGCCAGAGACAAGCACATAGCCGAGATCGGCGAAGGCCAGGCCCTTTTTCGCGTTTTGTTCAACCATGATGATGGTCTTGCCGTCCTTGCGCTGAAGATCGTCAAGAATCTCGAACACCATGTCGATGAAGCGTGGCTCCAGCCCGATTGAAGGCTCATCGACAAGCAGCACCTGCGGTTGCATGACGAGCGCGCGCGAGATTTCCAGAAGGCGCCTCTCACCACCGGACAGCACACCGGCCGGCTTGTCGCGACGGTCAGCAAGGCGACTGTATTTCGAGAAAACCTCCTCGGCCGCGATTTTCGCTTCGGCAGGCTTGTTCTTCAGGAACCCGCCCATCAGCAGATTTTCCTCGACCGTCATCTGCGGGAATACCGACTTGTCCTGGAGGATATAGGCAATGCCGGCCTCGGCAAGTTTCTGCGAGGGTGTCAGCGCTGTCACATCCTTGCCATCGACATTGATGCTGCCGGAGAAGATGTTGGTAAAACCGAAGATCGAATGCAGAACCGTTGACTTGCCGGCACCATTCGGCCCGATCAGGCAGAGCGACTGGCCGCGCCCGACACGAAGGCTGAAATCATGCAGGATTTCCATTTTGCCATAACCGGCGCGAAGATTGTTGATCGACAGGAAACTGTTGTCATCAACCATGGCATCCAGTTCGACCACAGTCGGTGCGTTGGCAGCAATCGATGCAGCTTCCTTGGCAACCTGGTCGACCGACATCACGACATCGACCGACCCGCCGCCATAGCCGCTGACCCCGCTCTTTTTAGCAGCCTTTTTGGCGGTTGCCTTTTTCTCCACTGAGGAAGTGATTACCCCGCCACGCGAACAAAGGTTAAGCACTCGAGACAGCCTACAAGCGGTTTTTTCCAATGGACCCTTGGTGATCGTTATTTGTCTGTTTACCCTTGGGATGCTTAGTTTCACTGTTCGTCAAACCGTCGCCGTCTATTACTTCACCTACAATATGGGGCGACCTGATCTGATTAGCGTATTTTTCGGTCTTGGTCTTGCGGTGATGTTTGTTGGTTTGCCGTTCGTACCTAAGCTTGCGGCAAAATTTGGCAAGGCTGGAGCTATTCAGCTAGGCTCATTGTTCTCTATTGCCGCCTGCATTGGTTTTTATTTCACCGATGCGAGTGAACACCAGTGGATTATTTTTTGGGGAGCGCTAGTCGCCTTGGGAGGTGCTCCGGTTGCCGTTCTGGGTTGGGCGATGATTCCCGATACCGTTGAATACGCACAGTGGAAACATGGCAAGCGAGTGGATGGCACGGTTTATGCGTCGGCAAGCTTCTTCCAAAAATTGGCGAAGGCGGTTGGTGGAGCCGGGGTTGCCTTAGCTCTCGGTGCTGTGGGTTATATTGCTAATCAAGAGCAAACCCCGGAAGCACTGGAGGCGATTAAACAGATGCTGACCCTGGTGCCCATAGTGCTGATGAGTGTGGCGTTGGTGTTGGCGCACTTTTACTCGTTGGACAGTAAACGGCATGAGCAAATTCGACGTGACCTTGCTGCGCGGGCTAAAGCCGCTTGATCAGCTGCCGATGGCGCGCGAGTTCTGTCTTTGCCACTCAAGTAGCAGCAACTTCATCGATGAAGCCACAGCAATGGGCTGGTCGAACATCAGGTGGTGGAAGGTTCCGGGCACCGTAATCATTGGCAAAGTGCCGCCACTGGCATTGAACATATGTTCACCGAATAGGGCTCCCTCATCCTCACTCTGCTCACCCAGCATAAGCGCAGTTTTGCAGGGTAGTGCCCTCATCTTATCGTGTTGCTCGGTACCCATTTCGAGATAGTCAAAAAGACCAGGATCAAATTTCCAGGTCCAGCCATCAGCGACTTCTTTCAGTCCGTAAGTGCCTAAGTGTTTGAGCACTTCTGGGTGGACACCCGGTTGTTCTGGGATAAAACGAAAGCGCCCAAGCGCAGTATCGAAATCGTCGTAGACGCGCAGCTTGCGTCCGGGTTCAACACCTTCACGCTCTACCCGCAATCCCCACTCCATTGACTCTTCGGGTGGAGCCACTGTGAAATCCATAAACAAAATGCCGCCGAGGTGGGCGCCATAGTGATGTCCTACCTCCAACGCAACAAAACCGCCAAAGCTGTGGCCGACCACGAGGGGTTGATCCCCCAATTCTGCCGCTTGGCAGACGGCCCACACCTCGTCGGCGAAGTTTTTTCCGGTGTAGCGGTCGCGCCAGCCGCTGTTGCCATTGCCTGAAAGGTCGATCGCGGCCAATCGAAAACGATCCGCCAAGAATGGCGCAGTAAACCGCCACCATTCTAAATGTGCATTGCTGCCGTGAATGAGCACGACGCCCGGGCTACCCACTTCACCCCAGGTCTCATAGGCAATCTCAACCCCATCGACGCGAATGCTAGCGGACTGAGACGGATAGTTAATTGCAGTAGAGTACCAAAAGGGTAAATCCGACACGGTATGGCTCCGGCAAAAGCGGCTTACCCTACACGCTGCGACTTAGATTTTCATCCGCTGCGCAGCTAGTGGACATGCCGCAACCAGACTAGACTAGGAAATGCATTTTAGTACCGATACACAGGTCATCGATTGTCCCTACTGCGGTGAGAGCTATGAGCTTGTTGTAGATATCAGTGGGGGAGAGCAGCGCTATATCGAGGATTGTTATGTGTGCTGCGCACCGATTCAGTTCACTGTAACGTTGTCAGCAACAGGGGAGTTTTTCGTGCTGGCTCAACACGAGAACGATTGTTAATCGTCGGCGCAGCGCCAGTTGCCCAGCGATAAATGGAGGAGGGGTGATGGAATATTTCTTAGAGGACATTGTCGTCGTAGATGCTGCGACGTTTTTGGCAGGTCCAGGCGCAGCAACCATGCTAGGGGACTTTGGTGCCAAGGTCATTAAGATCGAGCCGCCTAGCGGTGACGGTTACCGAGGGCTCGTTGGACGTTATCCGGTGCCGTATCACTGGCTGCTGACCTCGCGCAATAAGCAGTCGCTGGCGCTAGATTTGACCAAGGATGCAGGTCAGGAACTGATGCATAAGCTGATCGCCAAGGCCGACGTTATGACGACCAATATGATGCAACCTCAGCTTGAACGCTACCAGATAACCTTCCCCACGCTCCAGGCGATCAACCCCCGATTGGTCTATGCACACATCACCGGTTACGGCGATGAGGGGCCTGAGGCTGATCGACGTGCCTTCGACGTGACGGGGTGGTGGGCTCGATCCGGCATGATGGAGTTTATCCGTGACCCTGATCAAACCCCGTTGATGCCAGCGCCCGGGATGGGCGATCACTCAACGGCGACGGCTTTATTTGGCGCTATTATGAGCGGTCTTTACAAACGCGAGCGAACCGGCAAAGGCTGCCATGTCAGTACATCACTGGCGGCAAACGGGGTTTGGGCTAACGGTATGGCATTACAGGGCGTGGTCGCAGGCAATGACTTGGCGGAACATCGACAAAAAGTAGGCTGGGTGAACCCTCTAAGTGCGCCCTACGGCTGTGCTGATGGCAGTTACCTCGTGCTGACCATGATCAACACCCAGCGGGAGTATCCGCAGCTATGTGAGGCGTTACAGCATCCTGATTGGCTTGAGGATGAGCGTTTCAGCGATATTCGCCAAGCCATGCGTAATCGCGATTTACTGCAGCAAATGATCAGTGATGCGTTTGCTCAGATGAACTATGAGGACGCAGCCAGACGCCTCGATGAGCAGGGTATTACCTACGCGAAGGTTCAAACCATGAGTGAGGTGCTTGCCGATGAGCAAATGCGGGCTGCCGGCATTATTGTGGAGACCGGCGATAGCCAAGGAGATTTCGATCTTACGGTCTCTAGTCCAATCAACATGGTAGGTGAGCCTAAGAAGGCTCCGCGGCGAGCCCCCGACATCGGTGCCGACAGTTTAGCCGTGCTGCGCGAGTTGGATTTTGAAGAGTCTTATGTCCAGAGCTTGCTCAGTGCGGGCATCATCGTTGACGGTAGCCCCTCAACCCCGGACTAAAATTCTTCTGGGCGTGAGCCATTGCGCATTTGAGATGCCGCGCTTATGGAATGACTATGTTAAGTTTTTTGCAGGCTAGCAATGACCAGTGATGCGGAGGCACCATGGATCAACCAAAACTTGTCTTAGTCACCCTAGGCGGTGCCTTTGGGTTGCAAAACGTCAGTCCTTTTTGCTTGAAAGCCGAAATGCTGATGACCCAGCTAGGCTTAAAATTCGATATGGCAGTGGAGACGGATCCGCGCAAAGCTCCCAAGGGTAAACTGCCCTACCTGCTTAGTGACGGAGTAAAAATCCCGGATTCAGAGCTGATCACCCAGCATATTGACTCGATTACCCAAGGTCACGTTTACGCGGGTCTTAGGGCGAGGGACCGTGCGTTTGGAACCTCCATTTCGCGCTTTATGGATGATCACCTCTATTGGATTATGGTGGCCAGCCGTTGGCTAGATGACGAGTGGTTTCCGAACATTGTGGAAGGTTTTTTCCACATCGCCCCTAAACCGCTACGAGGTTTTGTCGCAAGACAAGCGCGTAAGCAAATGCAGCAAACCTATCACTTGCAGGGGCTGGGACGTCATTCGCTGCAAGAACAAGAGGCTTTCGCTCGCCGCGACCTGCAGGCGCTGCAAGACGCGGTCAACGGCGAGGGTTTCCTATTTGCCGCACAGCCCTGCGTATTTGATTTCACAATTGCGAGCTTTATGGCGGGCGTATACGACCAGCGACCGCCCACATGGATCACTCATGTGGCTAAAGATTACCCGCATTTCAAGGACTACACTGAGCGCGTTCAGGCAGCGGTTGGCGTGTACGGCCGAGTGACCGAATAGCCTCGTCACTCAGTATGGGTATCAGCTGGAACACTCGACCTTTTGGCCTTGGGATTCAGCATAGGCCTCCACCGCTCGCCATACCCGCAGCAAGTTACCACCCATGATTTTATTGATATCTGACTGGCTGTAGCCACGGCCGCGGAGGCCGTCCATCAAGTCACCGTAGGCCGCCACATCCTTGAGGCCGATGGGCAGTGAATCACCCACACCATCGTAGTCGGAACCGACACCGACGGCGTCAATGCCGCCCAACTCCACCGCTCGATCGAAGTGATCCAACACCATTTCCATGGTGGCAAAAGGGTAAGGGTTATCGATGCGATATTGATCGCGGTAATCGCTTAGCTGTTGTGAGTCCCTTGCCAACTTGTTCTGCTGCTGATACGCCATGACATTGGCGCTTGCTGCATTCGAATAGTCTCGAGCCTCTGCGCTGATAAAGCTGCTGCCGAAGTTGATCTGGATCACGCCGCCAGCTGCCGCCAACGTCTTCACCATGTCGTCGGTCATGTTGCGCCGAAAGCCCGGGGTGTAGTGGCGCAGTGATGAATGAGAGGCAATGACTGGCACCGCACTGATGGCAATCACCTGCTCGAACGCCGCATCCGAGATATGCGATACGTCCACCATTACGCCCTTTGCATTCATCTCACCAACCATCTCTTTGCCTAAAGGTGATAAACCGCCGTGGGCCTCGTTTAAATCGTATGACGAATCCGACAGCGCGTTGGACTTGCTGTGAGCCAAAGTAATGTAGCGAATACCGCGCTGGAAAAAATGCTCGAGGGCCGTGTCCGACATAGAGACTGGGCCGCCGTTTTCCATGCCCAGCGGCATAGATATCAACCCTGCGTCCGCTTGAGCCTGAATGTCGGCGCTGCAGGTGGCGATTGCAAACTTATCGGGATGATTGGCTGCCAGGGTCTCCATGTCGTCAATCAGCTTGTCTGCCAGTTCTGCGCCTGAGCCCGCCTCGTCGACCGCGGCAGGTATGTAGATAGACATGAACGCCGCGTTCAACCCGCCCGCTTTGGCTCGCGGATAATCGAAATCACCGCCATCGGTGGCCTGACCGACATCACTAAAGTTGCGGTGCAATCGAAAAGGAATGTCGATATGGGTATCGATAATCAGCGTTTGCTCAGAATCGGCGCCGGCCCCAGCAATGGGAGCTGCCGCGGTATCAGCTGTGTCCGGCGTTTGGCCACACGCACTGCACAAAGCAATAACGGCAATCAGGGGTGCGGTTTGAAGCGGGCTGCGTTTGGGCATCATTCAATCGTGTCCTTTTTGCGGGATCGAAACCAAGTCGCCGTTTTCTTGGACAGTGGCGGCAGGTAGCTCGCAAGTACTTTTTATTCTACTGTCTACCCATCTGTTTTAGGCTGTACACCAAAACACTAGAGCGAGGTGTATTTTTTTTCCAGTGTTCTTTGATTGGGAGGACTAATGATTGAATTTCACAGCCCGCTGGGCGAGCGCGCTATTCCAGCGGAACCCTATACGCTAGGCATTGATTTGGCTGCACAACAAAGGCCGGTTGTCGGACTGCTCGCGAACGGATTTCCAGACTCAGAGAATTTTTTGCGTCACATTGGCGGAGAACTTGAGCAAATCATCGAAGGAATAGAGGTGCGTGTTTGGAATAAAGGTAATGCGTCAGTTGCTGCACCAGATGACATGCTTGACGAGATACAGTCCCAATGTGATGCCGTGATCGCGGCATACGGCCACTGAGGCAGCTGTACAACCGGCACCGTGCGTGACGGCATAAATACAGCAAGGCGAGGCATTCCCTCCGTGGCTTTGGTAACAGAAGATTTTTGGCCACAAGGCGATTTCACCGCCAATAGCCTCGGCATGCCCGGGGTGCCTCGCGTAAAACTGCCGCATCCGCTCGCAGGCACCGGGCAAGACCGTTTGCGAGAAGTGTCCATGCGCATGGCCCCGCTGATTATCGAACAGCTGAAGCATGTCTGAGTGGATGCAGGCCGCAGATGAATCGGCGGCGTTGGAGGTCCTACATAGAGCCGGCATGACCGATGGGCTGCCCGTGGTGATACCAACAGCAGATCGAGTAGCGAACATGGTTTTGGCCAGCGGACAGGATCCCGATATGCGACTGGGCGTTATGGGTCCAGCTGGAGGGGTTGCCACCATTGAAAAAGTCGCCATCGCGGCTGTCATGGCGGGATGTTTACCAGAGTATATGCCCGTCGTTATCGCCTCGGTTCAGGCGGTCTTGCAAGACGCATTTGATCTCGCCCAAATGCAATCGACTACCCACTGTACAGCTCCGTTGATCATTGTGAATGGTCCAGGTCGGCTAAGTTGTGGGCCAATTGCCAGCGGATTTGGCGCGTTAGGTCCCGGGCATCGTGCGAACGCCAGCATCGGACGCGCGTTGAGGCTGTGCATGATCAACATCGGAGGCGCTAAGGCTGGCGAATCGGATATGGCCTTGCTGGGGCATCCGGGCAAATTCACCTACTGTCTTGGCGAAGATGAAGAGCACTCTCCATTTGCCCCTATGCACCAAGACCTAGGGTTTGATGCCGAGGATACGGTGGTCACCGTGATTGGTGCTGAGGCACCACACTCGGTGATTTACAGTGGCGATGCCGATGACCCGCAAGATGCGCAAAAGCTACTTGAAGTGTTAGCCATTGGTTTAGCGAACATGGCGACTAACAATGCCGTGCTGACGAGTGGCAGCGCGGTGGTCGTGCTCAATCCTGAGCATGCGAAGATACTCGCAGACGCAGGGTTAGATCGGAGCATGATCTTGCAGCGCCTGTGGGAGCTAACCCATTACCCAACTCAACAGCTGGAATACTTTGCAGCAGGTTTCGCTGAACGCATTAAAGGCGAAAGCTATCGCTGCTTCGCCCGGCCTGAAGACATTTTGCTGCTAATGGCAGGCGGCAGCGGTTTGTACTCGATGGTGATGCCGTCTTGGTGCGCTGGGGCCCATCAAAACAGCTATGTTAGCCAACGAGTTGAGCTCGACCTATACTGTGAAATTCCGCGTTTAGGTGACGCCTAAACCGATTTCTTTCCACCTCGGAGTCCCCGATGACTGTAATCAAGCAAGAAGATCTGATTCAGAGCGTTGCTGACGCACTGCAGTTCATTTCTTATTACCACCCAACCGATTTCATTCGAGCGATGCGTGGGGCATGGGAGCAAGAAGAGTCCCCGGCTGCTAAGGCTGCGCTAACACAGGTGCTGGTCAATTCACGCATGTGCGCTATTGGCAAGCGCCCTATTTGCCAAGACACCGGTATCGTCAACGTACTGGTCTCTGTAGGTATGGATGTGCAGTGGGACGCCGATATGGCGTTTGAAGACATGATCAATGAAGGGGTGCGGCGTGGCTACACGCACCCAGACAACGTACTGCGTGGTTCGGTGCTGACGGATCCTAACGGTGCGCGTGCCAATACCAAGGACAACACCCCAGCAGTGGTACACACGAAGATCGTCGCTGGCGACAAGGTGGAAATTGAAGTGGCGGCCAAGGGTGGCGGCAGTGAGGCAAAAGCCAAATTTGCCATGCTCAACCCGTCAGACTCTGTGGTGGATTGGATTTTAAGCGTAGTGCCCACTATGGGAGCCGGCTGGTGCCCGCCGGGTATTTTGGGAGTGGGTATCGGAGGCACACCAGAAAAGGCCATGTTACTTGCCAAAGAGTCGCTGATGGAGCCGTTGAACATGCACGAGCTGCAAGCCGATGGTTCGTCTGACGCAGCGGAAGAGCTGCGAATGGAGCTCTTCGAGAAAGTGAACGCGCTGGGTATTGGGGCGCAAGGCCTGGGTGGCTTGACCACGGTGCTTGACGTGAAGTTAAAGGAATATCCAACCCATGCTGCGAACAAACCTGTCGCTATCATTCCCAACTGCAGCGCCACACGGCATGTGCATTTTACGTTAGATGGTTCTGGACCCGCTCAATTTACGCCGCCGGATTTAGCCGAGTGGCCTGATATCGAGTTTGAGCTTGGTGATGATGTGAAGCGAGTAAATTTGAACACACTCACGCCAGAAGAGACGCAGACGTGGAAATCTGGTGACACGCTCTTACTCTCAGGAAAGATGCTGACTGGGCGAGATGCAGCGCACAAAAAACTGGTGGATATGATCTACAAAGGTGAGGAACTGCCCGTCGATTTCACCAATCGAGTGATCTATTACGTCGGCCCGGTTGACCCAGTCAGAGAAGAAGTAGTGGGTCCAGCTGGGCCGACAACGGCCACTCGAATGGATAAGTTCACGCGAACCATGCTCGAGCAAACAGGTCTGTTAGGCATGATCGGCAAGGCAGAGCGCGGCAAGGTGGCCATCGACGCAATTCGTGATAACCGAGCCGTGTCGATGATCGCGGTAGGCGGAGCTGCCTATCTTGTGGCTAAGGCGATTACCGGCTCAACGTTGCTCGCGTTTCCGGAATTGGGCATGGAGGCCATCTACGAGTTTGAGGTCAACGATATGCCCGTTACGGTTAGCGTCGATGCCAATGGTGAATCGGTGCACATCGAAGGCCCGAAAATCTGGTCAGCGAAAATCGCCGAGCGAATACCCGCAGTGCAGGCTTAGGCCTCAGCTAAGGGCGTCGAGATACCGCTCGGCGTCCAGAGCCGCCATGCAGCCAAAGCCTGCGCTGGTGATTGCTTGGCGGTAAATGTGATCGGCTACATCGCCTGCGGCAAAAACACCTGGAATGCTGGTAGCCGTTGCATTGCCCTCAATACCGCTCTTGATCTGGATGTAGCCGCCCTCCATATCCACCTGATTGGCAAAAATATCGGTATTCGGCGTATGACCGATGGCAATGAAAACACCCGATAAATCGATGTTTTGCTCTGCACCAGAATTCTCTTTTATGCGCATGCCGGTAACACCCATATTGTCGCCCAGTACCTCGGCCAACTGGTTGTTCCAAAGCGGTTTGATATTTTCTTTGGCTAACAGCCGATCTTGGAGGATTTTTTCCGCGCGCAGCGCATCGCGCCGGTGCACGAGGTAAACGGTTTGCGCAATGTTGGATAAATAAAGAGCTTCTTCAACGGCGGTGTTTCCGCCACCCACGACGGCGACGTCTTGGCCCCGATAGAAAAATCCATCGCAGGTTGCACAAGCGCTGACGCCTTTGCCCAAAAACGCTTCTTCGCTGGGTAGGCCCAAGTACTGAGCAGAGGCTCCTGTCGCGATAATCAGCGCATCGCATGAATAGGTCGCTTGGTCACCTATGAGTGTGTGCACTTTTCCGTTAGACGACAGCGTCGTGGTGTGTATGTGGTCGTTTACGATACTGGCGTTAAAGCGCTCAACATGCTCGGCCATCTGCACCATCAATTCGGGCCCTTGTAACTCTGCGTGTCCGCCGGGCCAGTTTTCGACCTCTGTGGTGGTGGTGAGCTGTCCGCCTACCTCAACACCAGTGATCAACACAGGCTTGAGATTTGCTCGCGCAGCGTAGAGTGCAGCCGTATAACCCGCAGGGCCTGAGCCCAGCACGATGAGGCGGTGGTGTTGAGGATCGCTCATATGACAATAGCCTTCAAAATCTGATCGGTTCGCCTCAGCGAATCTGAAAGGCAAGTAGTTTAGTGGGATCTCACCAACGAACAACCGCCGAAATAGAGATGAAACAAATTAATCAAACCATCCCTTCACAGTGCATCAATGCAATATCGCCTGCTGAATAGCCCAACTCGCCCAGAATTTCGTCGGTGTGCGCGCCGAGGGTAGGGCTTGGGCCCTGAACTGTCGGATTGCCAGGCGCGGCAACATGAGAGGCCCGCACAACCTTCACAGTTCGATCAGGCTCGCTATGGTGGGCTTGCTCGATAAATACCTCGCGATGCGCAAGCTGAGGTTCGTTGGCGATCGTCGGGAAATCTTGAATCGAGGAAACTGGCACGCCGATGGCGTCCAGCGCTTGAAGCCAATGCTCAGTCGTTTGGGAAGCGATCCGCGGGGCGATGAGATTGTTCACCTCGTTGCGTTTAGCCAGTCGAATAGCCGGGTCACTGAATTCTGCGTAACGATCTGGGAGGCCAAGTTCTGTAAACAGCGCCTCTACTTGAGTTTCCTTCATAGCGATGACTTGTACATAACCGTTACTGCTGGCAAAGACATTAGACGTTGGTTGTTTGGTGGGCGAGGCATTACCGTTGAGCTCGGGCACCTTGCCCGTCACGAGATAGCCGGTCATTTGCGGGGCCTGCATAAACATTGCGGTGTCGAGCATCGACACGTCCACCCTCTGCCCTTCGCCGGTATTTGCGCGACGTAATAGCGCGGCGGTAATAGCAAAGGCCGCATTCAGCGCGGTGCTCATATCAACTGAGAAGTAGCCAGAGCGTACTGGCCCGGATTCGGGATGACCGCTGATACTCATCATACCCGAATAGGCCTGAATCGCGCCGTCAAAGGCGGGCAAAGTCGCGCGAGGCCCGGTCTGACCAAAACCTGAGATAGACGCGTAAACCAAATCAGGCTTGATAGCCTGCAGCGCCTCATAGCTATAACCCAGACGTTCAATGGTGCCGGGTTTAAAATTCTCGACAACAGCATCGGCCTCAGCCACCAACCGATGCACCACTTCTTGTGACTTCGGGTTTTTCAGGTCTAAGGTTAGGCTGCGCTTACCTAGATTTGCGGCTAAGAAAGACGGCGCCATGCCATCGCTGCTTGAAGACATCAGGCCCCGAGTCATATCTCCGCCGACGGGCTGCTCAATCTTGATGACCTGAGCACCCAGTTGCGCCATCAGTTGGGTGGCAAAGGGACCCGCCAAAACCTGGCTAAAATCTAGAATACGAACGCCAGTGAGTGCTTGTTCTGTCATCTCTCTCTCCTCGATTGACGCTAGCGCCTAACCAACTCAAATACCCAAAGATTGTTGTCAGTGACCTCAGTCAGCATCGCTTCAATCGGCGGTTCGACGGACATATATTTACGCGCCAGTTCGCTGACAATCGGCGCCAATAGCTCGGTGTCCTTGGTTCGCTGCATTTGCACTGCATAAACCTGATCATCAATGCGCAGCAATGCGGCGCCGTTTTTCTCCGCGCGCATGGGCCAATGTTTCCATAGTTTGCCGACATTCGAATTCATGTAGCCCGACGGAATAAAGATACGATTGTTGTGTTCCATGATCCACGAGGTGCGCGAGCTTTCTGGATCGATTAACTGAAACTCAACGGTGTCCATATCCTTGGCAAACGACCAATCATCCGGCGCCGCTTGAGCCGGCTGACTAAATGCGCCACCGGGAACCACTCCCCAAGGACCGTCGGCAAAGCCCATGGCGAAAAGAAACAGAACCCCGGTAATGCCCAGCATGGCGACGGCCTTGAGAAGACTTTTTGCGGTAGAAATGAGTGCGTTCATGCGTTCCCCCAAACAACATAGACGAGATGCGGGTTTAAGAGTCTACACTAGGAAATAAACCGTGCGCACAACACTAGGAGGGTTATATGGCGGCAGCATTAATCACCGGAGCATCAGCAGGATTAGGCGCAGAGTTTGCGCGGCAGCTTGCAGTGCAGGGCATGGATCTCATATTGGTAGCCCGTCGTCGTGACAAGCTCGCCGAGGTAAAGGGTCAAATCAATCAAGCCTTCCCCGATGTTGAGGTGATGCTGATTGAGGCAGACTTGAGCTCTCCTGAAGCGCCCCAGGCCATTGTCGAGCAGGTAACAAAATCCGGTAGCACACTGCATTACCTGATCAACAATGCAGGCGCTTCTGGACCTCGATTGCTGCACGATCAAGAGATAGGTTGGCAGCCCCATCAGGCCTACCTGACGTTGATGATGACCAGTATTACTGAATTGTGTCACCGGCTGGTGCC
This sequence comes from uncultured Gammaproteobacteria bacterium, assembly GCA_913049565.1. The sequence goes on along the minus strand of CAJWZG010000040.1, from coordinate 535 downwards.
TACCATGATTGAAGGAGGTTATGGTCGGGTGATCAACGTTGCCTCGGTAGCAGGGCGAATAGCCAGTGCCGGAGACAGTCATTATGGGCCGTCAAAAGCCTACGTCATTGCCCTGTCGGAAGCCTTAGCGCTGACCACGAAAGGTTACGGTGTGAACGTCAGCGCCTTGTGTCCGGGGTTTACCCATACGGACTTTCATGCCACAGGGGGCATGGACGACATCAAACAGTCGACCCCGAGTGTGCTTTGGTACAGTGCTGAAGAGGTGGTACGTGAAGGACTGATTGGCGTGGAGCGCGGCAAGGCGGTAGTGGTTTCAGGCCGGCTCTATCGGTGGTTAGACCCGCTGATGCAGTCGGTTTGGACGCGGTGGATATTTAAAAGACCGGCCGCTCCAGAGCCTGTGCAGCGTTAACGATCAGGAGCGTCTAGTGAGAGAAATTTATCGCGGTAGCAGACTGGGCCGATTGACAGATAACGGAGAATCGGTACCATACTCGGCCTCGAAAGAGTGCTGAAAGACGGGTGTTTAGCT
>CAJWZG010000039.1 GCA_913049565.1 uncultured Gammaproteobacteria bacterium | reverse complement strand
CTGCTATGTCAGGAGATATGACCCAGACGACCGATACGCAATCCATAGCCATGGGCGTTGCCGGTGATTTAGGCGCCATACTTTCAGCCCAACCCGAGGCTGTACAAGCGCGCTATGACGCGCGTAACCCTCAAGAGACCTTAACTTTCTTTGGCATCGAACCGGGAATGACTGTCGTAGAGGCACTACCTGGCGGGGGCTGGTACAGCAAGTTACTGATCCCATACTTGGGTGACGAGGGCACTCTTATCGGGGCGAATTATACCGTCGATATGCAGCGTATGTTCGGTTTTTATAGCGAGGAGCGATTGCAAGAGCTGGAAACCTGGACAACCGATTGGCCTGCTAAAGCCTCCACATGGGTAGAAGGCAGCGACACGCCCGTTTCTGGATTTGTCTTTGGCTCCGTTCCCCAAGGTGCGCAAAATAGCGCTGACGCAGTATTGTTTATTCGCGCTTTGCATAATTTGGCACGCTTTGAAAACCAAGGTGAGTTTTTGACTACGGCGATCAATGACGCGTTCCATGTATTAAAGCCAGGCGGGGTTGTGGGAGTAGTTCAACACCAGATGCGCGAAGAGGCACCCGATGCCTGGGCCGAGGGTAATCGCGGGTATCTCAAGCAGAGCTTTGTCATCGATCAAATGGAGCAAGCCGGTTTTGTTTTTGAAAGTGCATCAGACATCAATGCCAACCCATTAGATCAGCCCGAAGACGGCGACATCGTTTGGCGTTTGCCGCCAACCCTGATGGGCAGCAAAGACAATGCTGAGGCTGCAGCAGTGATGCAAGCAATCGGGGAATCCAATCGAATGACGTTGAAGTTTCGCAAACCTGCTGTTTAATTTCGCCGACCCTTGATCAACACGGCAGCGTAATGCTGCCGTTGCTACCACAAGCCATCTTACTTTGACTGAACTAACCGCCATATGGCTCACAGCAAAACTTGCAGGTATTACCACGATGGTACTGCTCTTCCTTGCAACACCTCTGGCTTGGTGGATTGCCCACAGCCAACACAAACTTAAACCCGCTATTGAAGCGCTCACCGCCATTCCACTGGTCATGCCACCGACCGTGCTGGGTTTCTACCTACTAACGCTGTTTAGCCCCGATACGGTAATCGGCCGCCTATGGATCGAATTATCAGGAACAACACTTGCCTTTTCGTTCTCCGGTCTCGTCATCGCCTCGTTGGTCTATTCACTTCCGTTCATGGTGCAACCGCTCACGGCAGCGTTCACTCAAATCGGGAGAAAACCGCTGGAAACAGCAGCCACATTAGGTGCCAAGCCCTGGTACGCGTGGCGTACTACGGTGTTGCCCATGGCGCGCAACGGTTACATCACCGCGGCTGTGCTGACCTTTGCTCATACGGTCGGTGAGTTTGGCATCGTGTTGATGGTAGGCGGCAATCTAGCGGGCGAAACCCGCGTGATTTCTATCGCCATCTACGAAAGCGTTGAAACCCTAAACTATGACCAAGCCCACATGCTTTCGGCCGGACTGCTGCTATTCTCTTTTTCTGTGCTGCTTAGCGTCTATTACTTCAATCGACAGTTTGCGATGAGTCTTCTGCCCAGAGGCTCAAGCTAGTGCTATCACTCGACATAAAAACTCAGGCTGGGGGCCACCCAATTGCAGTAAAGGTGAATGTAGAACGTGGCGTAACTGCCTTGTTTGGCCCAAGTGGCAGCGGAAAAACCACATTACTGCGAGCCATCGCGGGCCTAATGCCTTGCGAGGGCAGCATTACTTTTGGCGAAGAAGTTTGGCAAAACGCTGACTATCATAAGCCTAGCCACATGCGGCAGGTGGGCTACGTCTTTCAAGAAGATAGATTATTCCCGCATCTAAATGTCGAACAAAACTTAGGTTACGGTCTTGAACGCGCCGACGCGCTGGGCACTCCGACGCGCTTGTCTATGCAGGATGTTGTCACCAAATTTAATCTGCAAAACCTGTTAACTCGCCGCCCCGTCACCCTTTCGGGCGGTGAATCTCGGCGCGTCAACATTGCCAGAGCTATCCTCGCACAACCAAGATTACTGTTGCTGGACGAACCTCTCACCGGGTTAGACGGTGCACGCAAGGCTGAGATCATTCCCTATCTAGCAAGCATCGCTCGCGAGCTTGAAATACCAATAATTTATGTCAGTCACATAAACGACGAGATAGCTAAACTTTGCGGCCATATGCTGATCATGCAGCAAGGCACCGTCGTCGACGCAGGGCGCACCCAAGACGTCCTGCCAAGATTGGGCGAAACACAAGCCCATTCAGTGGGAGAACTCAGCGAGGCTGGCAGCCTAGTTAGCGCCAAGGTCGACGGATTCGATTCTGTTTATTCGATGACCAGCTTACGGCTGGCCGGCCAGTCGCTTCAAGTTGTTGGTTTAGAGCCTCCGGCTACTGCTGAAGTAAGAGTGTTTCTCGCTGCTCGCGATATCGCGATCGCCACACAGCGCCCAACGCATATCAGCATTCGCAACATGCTAGCCACAAAGGTTACGTCGATTTCTGAGTTATCGGGCCTCAGTCGAGGTCTCGTCGCGGTCGACCTGGTTTTGGATGGCGGCGATGAGAAAATCAGTGCTCATATTTCGCAAGCAGCATGTGACGCCCTAGGCTTAACAACGGGGGCACACGTTTTTGCGCTGATCAAAAGCGCAAAAATCGCCCCGCCCAGCTAATCAACCTAATCAAATTAATAATGGCAGCAACACCGCTACTTTTAGCCCGCATCTCGCCAATTACCGTGGAAACCATAAGGCACACGGTGATCTAACATCGCTTTGGCTAGCGGCCCATCACTTACATTCTGCGCATCAAGTACAACCATATGGCTGGCTCCTCGGTTCGCGTCGTAGACATAGGCTAGGAGGAATCCGTCACCTTCTGCCGCGCTTGCAGAACGCGGCACAAAGACGGGTTCAGAGGTCGCGCACCCTTTCCCTACGTCATAAATGCTGAGTTTTCCGGTTGTATGATCTACTGAGGTAATCGTATTAAAGCCACCAACTTTTTCTGTGGGCTGCGTATCACCGGCCAAATAACCATACTGATAAGGCAGCCCTGCGCGGCGCTCGTCTAGACGGGGAAATTCGCAAACAAGATCATTGAGAAGCTGTACTTGATACCGATCTGTCTGAGCGTTCAAGTCGAATGTCCAACGAGCCAATTTCGCTAGCGCTTTTTTAGGATCGCCGGGTTTGCCATCGACGCCCGGAAACAGTGGTGCCTCAGGGTACTCGCAGACATCACAAACAATCTTTCCGTCCGACGTACTAAACGCATTCATCGGGTGAAAGACATAACTCGCCTCACCGCGAAACCACTGCAAATCTTGTACCGAACCATTGCGCGGCATAATACCAATATGACTGCCTTTTTCAGGCTCCCACGCATAGACAGGGCCGCCCTTGAAAGCCCTCTCTAGGCTACCGGTCAAAGGCATGATGGGAAAAATAACGTGATCTCTTGTTACAATGAAATCATGAACCATGGCGGCATAGGGAGCCTCAAACGATTCACTGCGTAGCAACTGGCCCGATTTATCAACCACGCTAAACGTCATGTGCTGGGAAATTGTTCCATTGGCGTTATAACCAAAAAACAACATCTCTCCGTTTTCCGGGTCAATCTTAGGGTGAGCTGTCATTGGCCCAGTCAACGCACCGTCATAGAAATGCGGCCCAACAGATTCGAGTGTGAGTGGGTCTAGCTCAAATGGCGCGTGACCCTCTTCTAACGCCAGCAGTTTACCGCCGTGCCAAATAATATTGGTGTTCGCCACACCATCGGTTTCTAGCCCTGCAACGCTTTCATCGTTTTCCATAGGATTGAATGCGCTGAACAAAGCGCGACCGGCTTCTCGTTCTTTGTGCCACTTAATGGTTCGAACCCAGCGATTACGGTAGGCGACTTGTCCATCTTCAATATGAAAGGCGTGCACCATGCCATCGCCACCAAACCAATGGTAATGGCCCCTCGGTGCGTATTGCGGATTAGGACCATTGCGATAAAAGCTGCCGTTCAGCTCTTTCGGAATTTCGCCTTCGATGACAAGATCGTTGACGTCGCACTCCATTTGCAGAGGCGCGAAACCGCCGCGCAGATTTGGATGATTGGGAAAGGGTAGAGCCATCGTTCACCTCACATTTTTCAGGCTCACAGATTACTTCAAATCAACACCGACAGGACAGTGGTCTGACCCCAACACATTGGGCCAGATAAAGGCTGTTTTAACTCGTCGCATCGCCGAAGTGGTTGCGTACACATAATCGATGCGCCAGCCCACATTATCTTCCCGCGCCCCGCCAAACTGCCGCCACCAAGTGTAATGATCGGGCACATCAGGATGAGTAGCGCGAAAGGTATCAACCCAACCCTCACTTAATACTCGCGTGAGCATGTCTCGCTCTACTGGCAAGAAACCGCTGGCTTTATGGTTACCCTTGGGTCTGGCTAAATCGATTTCATGATGAGCAGTGTTAAAGTCTCCCAGCACGTAAACTCTGCCACGCCGTCGCAACTGATTAAGCCGATCAAAAACAGCTCGATAAAAGTCGAGTTTGTACGCAACCCGGGAGTTATCTCGGTTTTTACCGTTACCCTTTGGGAAGTAAATGCTCGCCACAGCTAGACGCCCGAAGTGGGCTACGATAAATCGCCCTTCGTCATCAAAACGTTCCTCGCCCAAGCTCGTTTCAACCTTACTGGGTGCAACGCGGCTCAAAATCGCAACTCCACTGTAACCCGGACGCTTCGCCGGAAAGAAGCTTGAGTGCCAATCGTTGGACTGCGTTAGCTCTGAAGGAAGTTGTTCGGGAAAAGCTCTCACCTCTTGCAGAGCAATGATATCGGCACCACACGTTTCTAGGAACGGCATAAACCCCTTTTTAATGCAGGCCCTTAGCCCGTTCACGTTCCAACCGACGATACGCATCTCTTCAGTCACTACCCGAGTACTCCAAAAACCGACCTTGGTAGCACCAATAGTAACGAGTCTTCACAGATAAAGGATGAAAGGTGCGAAAAAGGAGACGGAAATCCCCGGTCGCTAGCGACGAAGCAATAGTGCTGCCCAGCGAAACAGATTAAAGGCGTCAGCTAAGGCCGCTGCGAAATAGGTTAACGCTGCTGCTCTAAGCACGCGTTTCACAACTTTTTCTTGAGATGCAGAGATATATTGGCCCTGCCGCAGCATGGGTAAAGCCTTGCCAAAGCTCGCATCCCACTCTGTTGGCAGGGTTACCAAGTGCAGCAACATACGAAGTAACAACCCGGAAAGGCCGATTAAAGCGATAAACACAATCGGTACCGGATGGCGTGTGATTAGACCGATAATCGGAGCCGCTGCCAGCACGACCACACTGATCTGACCTAAAAAGTTGACGATGGGTACCAATTTGGTTCGCGCGTTTAATCGCGTATCACCCATTTGATGCTGTACGGCATGACCAACTTCATGGGCAGCGATTGCGACAGCCGTCAAAGACTTGCCGCTCCAGTTTTCCTCACCCAGCCTAACCATTTTAGTTTGCGGGTCATAGTGATCGCCCAGCTCGGTGACTTCAGCCTTTACCTCTTCAAGGTCATATCGCTCAATCAAGTGTTGGGCCAGTTCTCCGCCGGTACCTGGCATATCCGCTATTTCAGTCGCGTAGCGCTTCATCACCCAACGCACCCAAAGCGTGGGCCCAAACACCAAAACGAGCAGCACTCCAAGAAACCAAATCATCCGTTAACCGTCTGCTCTTAATCTGTTCTTATTTTGAGGACTAGTAGCCAGTGCTCTCGCGCTGCTCCTCGGCTGTACCTCGAGCCGCAGCCAGTTCTTTCACCGCGTTTTTTGTCATATGCCCAGAATCGGAGCCGAGGGTGACAAAATTAAAACCTAGGGCAAGGTACTTTTGAGCATATTCCAGACTCGAAGTATGGATACCCGCTGCTATTTTTTGGGCTTTGCATTTGCCAAGCAGTTCTTTAACCACAGCTAAGTGCTCTTCTTGTGGCTGATCGCCCATCGCAGGCAGACCCAGAGATAGAGCCAAATCAGCAGGGCCAATGTAGACGCCATTGAGCCCGGGAGTGCTCATAATTTCATCCGCCTTGGCAATACCTTCCGCCGTTTCAATCATCGCAATGCAAGCGATTTGGTCATTAGCTTCCACAGCGTATCCGCGACCGCCATAAACAGCGCCACGAATCGGACCGAACGACCTGTTACCTAATGGCGGATAACGACAGGCCATCACGGCTTGCTGGGCTTCCTCGCGATTGTTCACCATGGGCACAATGACCCCGTAAGCTCCTGCATCTAGAGCTTTCATAATCTCATAAGGCTCGTTCCACGGAACGCGCACTAGCGGCGTTGCATCTGAATTTGAGATTGCCGGCAGCATGGTAACGAGATCTGTGTAGTCGATCAGACCGTGCTGCATATCCACACACACCCAGTCAAAACCCAATTTGGACATAACTTCTGCAGAATAGGCGTTAGCTAGACTCAACCACAAACCAATCGTTTGCTCGTCTCGTTGCCATGCAGACAATGATGTGTTTTCCCTCATTTCAACCTTCTCATTCTCAGACTAATTCATGATTTTGCGCAGTTTAGGAACTGCATCCGCACTTAGAAGATGCCCTGCTCAAGCAATCTTGGCAATATCTCATTGTTCTTGCATTGCAGCCCTGGACACCAAAAGTCTAGGTCCGAGGGAGTTGACCTCCTACCCCACTCGCAGGAACCATGGGCTTCTTAGTTTTAACCACCCGAAGTCAACAATAGTGACGCTGAATCAACAGTTCATCGACCTTGCGAACACAACCCGGGAGCTTATCGGTTTACTCAACGAAGCCGACGAGCGCTTTTGGGTTATGTGCATGCGACGCGCCTTGCCTAAAATTGATGATCACGAACTCGCTGGGGCCACGCTGGTACTGGGTTGCTATGGCGGCATGGATACATTTTCGGATCTGCAATTGGGTAAAGACCTGATAGATTCTGATCCTGTGCGCTATCGCAACCTCAACAGTAGACTCGATTATCTGCGCACCAAGACTTTTGACGCGGCGCGAAGCATTGCGGCAAGGCAAACCTGGTAGAGGGAAAAAGAATGGAACTATGGACTGCGGCGACACCCAATGGCTGGAAAGTCAGCATTATGATCGAAGAGCTCATTGAAGCTGGTATCGATCTAGGCAACGTTCAGGTGCGCAGCATTAACCTAGCAAAGGGCGAGCAATTCACCGATACGTTTTTGGTCCACAACCCTAACGCAAAAATCCCTGTGCTCATCGACGGTGAGCGAAGCGTTATGGAAAGCTGCGCGATTCTTCAATATCTGGCGGAGCAATATCCAACACCACTGCTACCCGAGGGCGTTTCAAAGTGGGACGTGTTGCCTTGGCTGTATTGGCAAGCGGCCAACGTCGGCCCGGTCTTTGGCAACAAACTCAGCTACACCCGATACATGGACACCATACCCCCAGATGCGAAAGCACACCCACTTGAGCGATTTGGCACTGAAGCGCTGCGATTGGCCGGCGTCATGGAAAAGCAGTTGCAGAAGCACACTTGGATTGCTAGCGATCAATTCACCATCGCGGATATTGCCCTTTACCCTTGGATTCGAGGCTGGAAGTGGAGCAAGGTCGATATCACCCGCACTCCAGCTGTGCTGGATTGGGTAGGCCGAGTAAGAGCGCGGCCCGGAGTCGAGCGGGGCATCGCCTACGGTGTGCCGTCTGGCGAGATCGACCAATGGAGCGAGGAACGTAAAGCCCAATACCGCAAAAGTGGCGCACAAATAGCTAATCCAACGAGCTAATCCAACGACCATTGCCGCCGCAACAGATCAGAATGCGGAGAAATCGGGTTCCCGTCGCTCAGAGAATGCGGCGATCGCCTCAAGGTTCGCCGGACCGCCCATCAGGCTCGCCAAACCTGCCGTTTCAATTTCGCTTGCCTCGCGGAGGGCTTCTCGCCGAGGCGCCATGAGCAGTTCCTTCGTTGTGATCAGTGCTGCAAGAGGCTTCGACGCCAGCACTTGCGCTTGGATGATCGTGTGCTGCAAGAGCTGATCGTCGGCGACAATCTCAAATACCATCCCGTAGTCTTTGCAGGTTTGAGCATCAAGCCACTGGGAACTTAACAAAACCCAGTTCGCGACCTGGGCACCCATCATGGCGGGAAAAGTGACCGTACTCGCCGCTTCCGCGGTTAAACCTAAGGCAGTAAATGGGCAGCGAAGCTTGGCCGTTTCTGCCATAAAGACCAAGTCAGCCAGCCCCGTGATCGTGCACCCAAAACCGACGCCAACACCGTTTATCGCTAACAGCAGAGGCTTAGGGAACTCGATAAAGGCTTCAAACATCCCCTCAAAGCCATGCTCGGGGAGCGCGTCTGGGCCTGATTTGTCCGCAAGATCCATTCCGGCGGAAAAGGCTCTACCCTCGCCCGTTATCACCAGTACCTTAACGGCATCATCCTCAGCCGCTGCCAGCAGATCTACTGCCACCGCATCAAACATGGCGCCGTTAAACGCATTCAGCGCTTCTGGGCGGTTGAACCGGAGGATACGAACAGAACCGTTATCTTGTGTTGTTGTGAGCATACTGCTGCTTCCCTTTTGTCTAATGCGCTTCTATTGGCGCGATAGGTCAGGTATTCCCTGCACAAGCGCGATGTCAGCCACCGACGCGCCCCAGCGGTGCTTGGCCAGGGATTGATACGAATCGCTCTCGTACCACGCATTAGCCTGTTCTTCGTCATCGAAGCGAATCAGCACCGTACGAGTATGCGGCCACTGGCCCTCGAGCACTTTGGGAGACTCATCGACAGACAGCATCTCGCCGCCATATTGCAGAAAAATATCCATAAAACCCGCTTCATAGCGAGTATATACGGCTCGGTCATGGATGTTGATCTGGGCAATCAGGTACACGCTCATCGCAGACTCCGGCAAATCGAACATGCTAACGGTCTTTTCAGGGAGGGTACATCAAGGATCATTGCATGACTGAGGATCCGTGGAGCCGCTCACTGTGCCAAAAAGGAATCTGCGCACACGATCAAACAATGTGATCAGGCGGGTAGAGTCATGACCACAAAAAGTGCGCGCGGACCCAAAACCGTGACAGGCGTAGCAGACGGCTGAATTGGTTAATATTGCTATCATCAACGGCGTTATTTATTTATCGTTTTACCATGTAATTCCCAAGCCCAACCTTTGGTACATGTCTAGCCTTCACCAACGCCTTGCCGAGGCTCGAAAATCGAACCACTTGTCTCAAGCGAATCTGGCTGAGCGACTGGGGGGTTACTCGGACAGCCCGTAGCCATTGGGAGACCGGACGCGCCAATCCATCAACCAAGCACATCGAAATGATTTCCAGTTTGCTTGGCGTTGATGCTGATTGGCTGTTAAGTGGACATGGACGCAGGCCCGATTCCACCGCTCAAAACGGGCTAAAGAAAAGGAACAAACCGTGAGCGGACGCGATGTTTGAGCCTGTACCTGCCTACGGTGCTTCTTTCGACAAGGAAAGCCAGAAGGAGGCCGCCCAGTACTTTGCGCTCAATCACGGTGACCGCAAACTTATTCGAGACCTTTTCACGGCGCTGGAGGCCAACAACCCAAACGGATAACAGACAGCTGAACAAGCGTGTTCGCCCACAGCGCTAGCCGAAATCAGTTAACAAGAAGTTAATTTTTCCGTCCGCCATCCCTGCCTTGAGCTCCAAATGCCCATCGTAGTGTATCGGCAAATATCGCCCCGCCATGGCGTAGGTTATGTCCGCCAGTACCGAACTCGAAGCGATAGTCATAGCCGGCGAAGTCGAGTGCTGCCGCCATCTCTTTGTTGGCTAGAGGCCAACTGCCAGTCACAATGTTGGCGTCTAGCTCACCGCTTTGCAGGAATACTCGCAAAGGTTTTCGCGGCGTACTGCGAATCAGGTACGGGAAATTATGGGCACCGCGAATGTTCGTAAACGACCCGCAATGACTGATAACGCGGGCAAAATGGCCCGGATGATGCCAAGCCGTGTTAAAGGCACAAATTCCTCCACTGGAGATACCGCATACAGCACGACGCCCAGGATCTGTCGTGATGTTTAAATCAAGCTCACGCTCTAGAAACGGCAGCACCTCGGTCAGCAGGAATTGTCCATACAGCGGGGTACACGAATCGTATTCAAAACTGCGCTGGCGATTCACCACCGGGTTGGGCATCTGCCCGGGGACCGAGAGTTCCATGCCATCAGGAATGCCGGGCATCACAAACACTGCCGCTGTCGGGCCAAGGCTTTCACTTTGCAGAAGGCTATCCAGCACGGCGGGTACTCGAATCGAGCCTTTGTCGTAACGGTATCCCTCTCCGTCATTGCAAATTAGCAGGTTTAGCGGGCCTTCTACTGCTGCTTGGGGTGGCAGATAAACCGCGATTTTACGGCGGGTGCGGGAATACACATCACTTTGATCCCAATCATCAAAAACATGGGTAGTGCCTTGCAGCTCGCCCTCATGTAGGCCTTCAGGGCAGGGGTGATAATGCAAATCTCCGGGCGTAGAGAGCGACTGCGCAATTTCGATATTCGCTCGTCCGTTGACTTGATAGTCCATGGAATGAATATCGCCCCAGTCTTCATGAAGCCCCAGATCTTGAAAAGTCTTTACATCCATTATTGCCTCGCTAGTCGACTAACGACTGATAAACCCGCGTTCTCAACTCCCGTCGTATCGGGTAGGTGGAAGACGGCATCAGTTGGGTAAAAAACACCACAAAGAGATCCTCCGCGGGATCGAGCCAGAAAAATGTGCTCGCGGCGCCACCCCAATGGTGCTCGCCGGGAGACGTTATAATAGACGCCTTTATTGGATCCAATACCACTGCAAAGCCGAGACCAAAACCGATGCCGTCATAGCTGGTTTCACTCCATACCGGCTGACCCATCGCTGCCATGTCGGCATTATTCGGCAGTTGATTCGTACGCATATAGCGCAGCGTTGTGGGTGATAGTAAGCGCTCGCCTTCCAGCTCGCCCTGGTTGATTAGCATCTGACAAAAGCGCGCATAATCGCCAATGGTACCTACCAGGCCACCGCCCCCCGAGTGGGACGTGGGCTCATTGAAGTAAATCGAAGACGACGAAGACTCCGACAGCTTCAACCCGCCGCGCTGGTCTTGAGGAATCGCGGCGCCGGTGGATCCAACACTGCTCATATCACCACCGACTGCGGGCACATAGAGTGCGGCAAAACGCTGCTGACTTTGTTCGGGCACACTAAACCCGGTGTCATGCATTTGCAGAGGCAGAAAAATCCGCCGCTGCAAATAGTCTCCCAGACTCATTCCCGACCAAACCTCAACCAACCGGCCCAGCACATCGGTTGCTACTGAATAATTCCACTGGCTTCCGGGCTGGCATAACAAAGGGATTTGAGCCAATCGTTTCACCATATCTTCCAGCGTTTCTGATTGGCTTTGAAACTCGATATCTTGCCTGCGGTATTGAGCGTCCACGGCATTGCTGCTCATAAACCCATAGGTCAAACCCGACGTATGGTTCATCAGCTGTTTGACCAATATAGGCGACATTTGTGCCTCTACTTGCGTGATTGGAGCGTCTCCTCCCATCCAAACGGGGGTGTCGGCAAACTCTGGTAAGTACTTGGCGACAGGATCATCAAGCTGAAAACAGCCCTGTTCATACAACATCATCGCAGCGACCGTCGTGACAGATTTGCTCATGGAGTAAATCCGTACAATGGTTTCGGGTGTGAACGCTCGACCTATTTCCTTGTCGGCAAAGCCCGCACACTTGAGATAGGCAACCTTACCTCGTCGACCAATCAGCGTGCTGGCACCTGCTAATTTTCCGTCGCTTACCTGTTTTTCTAACCACGTCGAGACACGCTCCAAGCGTTCATCCGAGATACCGACTACCGAGGGGTCAACAGTCTCTAGCATTGGCTTCTCCTTTCAAAATCAACACATAATCCAGCACATTAGAATACCTGAGGCATGTGGCGTCGATAGGCCAAGGTGCCAAGCCGAATCTGACAGGCCCACACAGCGGACAGCTACCTAACGTCTCTGCCTAAAGCAGCTCCTGCCCATGACCTAGCCCCCTTGTTATGCGGTCTATACCGATAACAATCAATAATGATCGGGACAGTGCGGAGCAAAGGTTGTGGCAAATATCGTATCTGCCTTCGCCACTGCGTCGGAGTCGGCCGAAAGCTGGCCCCAGTTCGCCAGAGTACGTGCTTTGTACATGCCGCTGAACAAGCCAGCGAGTGCTTTCACCGATAGCTTCAATTCTGGCGTGCGTGTTGTCGCCATGACTTGGCTCTCCTCGCCAGCACCCCCAGAGGTTTGCAATAGCCACGAGCCATTGTTCCAAGGTGCCAAATCGCCATCGGTGAGTTGCAGCACTAGGCTTTGCTCTGTGCCATAGCCTCGCTGCGCGAGCGCCATGGGCGCATCGACAATGCGCCACCAGGTCGCCTCTAGGTCTTGTGTATGCAACATGCGCGGCTCAGCCAGCAGACTCTGGGCCGGATCGTCCATAGGCGCATTCGCCCAGCTGACGCGACCGACCAGATCGTGTCTGGCGAAGAATTGCCAAAGGCTGCGGTAGGCAGACATATCAAGCCAAGCAAGATCCCGAATCTTGATTTCTTGGGGCCTTGCGCGGTTGTCCACCTTACCCGCTCTCAGGGTATAAACCGCATAACCCACCGGCGCACCCGGCTCTCCTACTAGCGCTACGTAGACGGGACCATCAGCGGTGCTGTCTCCTTCCTCAGAGAGTACCGAGTTCAGCCAAAGAGATTTGCTGCGATGCAGATACCCAGTTCGTTGTGCAATAAACGCCTTGTAAGTATCTCGAATACTGTCCAGTACTTCGCTCGGACGGTGGCGGGTTACCGGGAGGTACGGCTCAGTGTCGAGCAGCCTGATATCGGTAGTGTCAATAGCATAGCTTCTGTTGAGTCCAGCCGGCGCGAATCCGTAGCGCTGATAGATTGCTGCCTGAGACGCCCATAAACCCGCAATACTTTGTCCACGGTCACGTTGCTCAGCAAAGGCGCGGGTCATAATTTGACGTAACAACCCAAGACGCCGGTACTCGGGCCGTGTCCCCACCACAGAGATCCCTGCCATCGACATGGCTCTGCCATTGGCGCGAACCGTGAAAGGAAATGCGCCAAAAGAGGTCGCCATAATCGGCTGACCGCGTTCATCGGTCGTGTCAGGGTCAAAGGCACACAACGTCCATTCTGCTCGAGTACCTGAAGCGGCGACATTGTCTTCGCCATCGCCGAACGCACCGGCATAAGAATAGGATGCCATGAGCCCTAGCTGCCCCATTTCTTCAGCCATCGCCGGGCGAATATCAAAGGCCATGCTGTTTTCCTGTCAATCTAAGCAACCGCGTTTTGGGGACAAGCCAGCGCTCACTCGCCTCCGGCCGCCGCCTGACCCTCTAACGCCTCACGTTCAAGTAGTCGGGCGCCACGCAGTATATTGCCCATCGCATAGTTCCCCTCATGGCACGCGTATTCGTAAACCTTGGCGTCGTCACGCTTCCAAACGTAAGCACCACTCCAAGGCTTTACCCAAGCTGTGTCGTCTTTTACCGTGAAATCATAGAGCAGATTGCCGTCGGCCATCGGCGTGAATCTTTCGATCAGATACAGGTTTTCATCACCACCATATAGGCCCGTGTCTTGTCTGAAATTAGTGGTCTCAACTATTAGCGTATCGCCATCCCAACGACCGATAGAATCCCCCAGCCACTTACGATTCTCCTTTGGCCCGTGCTCAGCATTCATCCGCACAACCCGAGCATCGTGAACCATTTCCAACAAGATCATCACATGATCCTGAGTTTGCACGATGCGCTTAAAGTTATTGTACAAACCGGGCAGGCTCGGCGGGCCTGCACTAAACCCAAGCAAACAACGCTCCGCTAGGGCTAGGGTTTCCGGGCCATCAAACGGACCGGGACCCGGTTGATCGAGCCATGACGCGGTCCCATCATTGACGTAGCTGAAAGAACTGAAGTTGCTGGCCATCTTTCCCATACCCTTACGTGTCAGCTGCGGCTGCCGACCATTCGCAGGATCATAAACAATGGAAGTGCGAATTTTTCCGTCCACCTCGGACAGATCGCTGCCCGGATCTACCCAAAACGAGTTATATCCCCCTACACCGCCAGCACCATAGGCTTGCTGCCCATCGCCGCCTTTGGTGGGTGCAGCTCGGTTAGGGTCACTGATCTCGTCAGCATCGCTGGCCAATAATCCGCTTAACTTTTTATATTGCTCAGCCTCAGCAGGCGTCATGAACTGCTTGTCACCGAGCGCTTCGGGCCGATTCAACGGTGTCAGCGTGCCGCTGTCGTAAAAACCGGATAAATCCGGCTTACCCGACGCAGTTCGCTTGATTTCAGCCGTAGCACCCGCGCAAAGCACCAATGCAACACCAGCGACCAATAACGAATTAACCCTCATAATCCCCTCCTAACCAAAGGTCAAATAAACAAACTAGGCTGCCGCGAACCGTGCTAGCCGATCAGAAATTAAGCCATCTGCCTCTGACATAATTCGATCCATCAACTCTTGCACCGTCGGGATGTCGTAGACGAGGCCCGCCACCATGCCGCAAGACCAAGCACCCACTTCCATGTCACCTTCGGTCATGACCTTCGGGTAAACCCCGGCCACTTCGCCAATGATATCTTCAAATTTCAGTTCACTTCCCCTGGCTTTTTCTTTTTCCAACAACCGTTCAACCGCAGGATTTGTCAACACGCGCTCGGTATTGCGCAGTGGACGCATGACCAGACGTGTATCCAGCTCTGATGCGTTGAGAATTGCCTGTTTCACGTTTTCATGTACTGGCGCTTCCTTTGTCGCAATAAAGCGGGTGCCCATGTTCATACCCTCTGCACCCATCGCTAACGCTGCCACCAGTGAACGTGCATCTGCCATTCCGCCGGATGCCACGAAAGGTATATCCAGCTCATCTGCAGCTCTAGGTAACAAGATGAAGTTTGGAATGTCGTCTTCACCCGGATGGCCACCGCACTCAAAACCATCAACCGACACCGCATCGCAGCCAATGTCTTGCGCTTTCACCGAATGTCTTACGGACGTGCATTTGTGGATTACTTTAATGCCCGCTTCTTTGAGCTGAGGCATCCATTTAGCCGGATTATTACCCGCAGTCTCTACAACCTTGACACCGCTCTCGATAATCGTGTTAACCAGCCCGGGATAGTCAGGTGGCGTAACGGATGGCAAGAAGGTCAAATTCACGCCGAAGGGCTTGCTCGTCATCTCTTGGCAGCGGGCGATCTCATTCGCTAGTTTTTCTGGCGTACCCTGGGTGAGGCCGGTAATAATGCCAAGTCCACCAGCATTGGAAACGGCAGCGGCCATTTCAGCCAGACCAACA
>CAJWZG010000038.1 GCA_913049565.1 uncultured Gammaproteobacteria bacterium | reverse complement strand
GTATGAAACTCGTCGGCATGTTTAATCAAATCGAGGAAATGCCTCACAAAGCTTTTGCAGAAGGCGTTGAATGGAACTGGGAAACCTTCGACGAATTTGTTGCTCGGATAGGCAGTGATCTCGATATAAACGTTGCGCCATTGGTAGGCCATAGTGTTCTGCGCCTTTGGGTGATGGGCGATGATTCAATGAAGCGGGTGGCTACAGCCTCTGAAAAGCAGGCGATGCGCCAATTGTTAGACGAGTGTCTTAGCGCCGGTGCTATCGGTCTCTCCACCAGTTTTGTTGATATGGACGAGCGTCTTCAACCTGTACCCAGCCGTTATGCGGATACCCAAGAGTTAGGCGAGCTCTGTGACGTGCTGTCTCGGCACAACAAAATTTTGCAGGTTGTACATGAGTTTTACGACACTGACTTAACAATGGCGCGCATCGATCAGCTGGCCGATATCAGTTTGAACCACGGTATCAATACAACGCTTTCGCCTTTATTTGTGAGTCACGATACTGCTGAGGATGCTCAGAAAATTATGCAGCACATCGCTGAGCACGCCGCTCGAGGAGCTCGTGTATGGCCGCAGGTGCAAACGCGCCCCATTGATATTTCGTTTAATTTTTCTGTTCCTAGCCTTTTATTTATGCGCCTGCCGAAGTGGTATGCGCTTATGCGCTTTAACGAGCCAGAGCAAATCATAGCCAGCCTAAAAAACACGCAAACCCGCGACGCATTGGTGACTGAAGCCCAAAGTATGATGCCTCTGTGGAACAGGCTTGTACTTCGTCAAGTTCAAACCGACGTGAATCAAGAACTGGTTGGAAAAACGCTGAAGGAAATTGCGCAACTGCGTGACACCGACGCCCTGAATGTGATGATCGATATTTCGCTCGAAGAGAGTCTCGAGGCTCACTTCCTCTCCGCTGATATGGGGCACAACGATGACCAACTGGTGGGTGATTTGCTTAACCACCCTAATGTCATGGTTGGCGCGAGCGATGGAGGAGCACATATTTTGTCTTTCGCCACCTACGGAGACACGGGTTATCTGCTAGGCCACTTCGTCCGCGAGACGGCTCGTGTGGGTTTAGAGGCCGCCGTGAAGAAAATCACTGCTGATCCCGTAAATTTATGGGGCTTGGGAAATCGCGGGATGTTAAGGGTAGGGTTCATCGCAGACATAACGGTTTTCGACGAGGCCAGTATCGACCGAGGCGTTGAACACTTCGTGCAGGATGTGCCCGGTGACGGATTTCGTTATACCCGTGATGCCCACGGTATTCACAGCGTTGTTATTGGTGGCGCATTAGCTTACGACAAAATGGACGGCTATCACGATGCGCATCAAGGCCAGATAATCGGATAGCGAGGCATCAAATCTGGTTCGGCATATCTCGGGCAGCGAGTTTGTTGATACGAATCATCGATTGAATCTCTTCAACATAGGCGGAGCCTCGTTCGGAATAGCGCAACAAATGAGCAGCCATTGCGTGGCCGGTAATGGGTTGGTTTTCTGTTCTCAAAACTGCTCTTGCAGTCCGTAAATCGTTGTACGCGGGGTGGCTGTTAATGTTTCTTAGGTACGAGGCGACGGCTGCGTCGACGTTCGTAAATCGAGCAACCTCGTGGGTTTGGCCTTCTCCGCGACGAGCAGGGATGATTCCGCATCCCGCTCGATAGCACCACTGTCCAAATAAGTTATTGCCCTCGCGAGCGAACCGCGACGTACCCCAAGCTGATTCCATGGCGGCCTGCGCTAGGGCTAGCGAAACGGGAACCTCGTCCAATCGTTTCATCAATTCTTGTATTTGGTCGTCGTGTGCAAGATTTTGATCCACGCGATAGCGCTCAACACGTTCGTCGATAAAGCTTTGCTCTGAGCGTGCGAGGTCATCGGCGGGTTTGCCAATTAACATTGCCAGTTTCTGTCGGTCCTGAAGTACTCGACGATTATTAGCGTCGACCATGGGCTGTAGGTAATCGAAAAACGCCCGTTTTTTCTCCCCGACATCGGTGAATACGGCAAAGTCTGGCAGAGGGTTGGCATCGCCCAAAAGTGAGCTCACTACTGTGTTTTGCCGTGCTGTTGGGCTCAATGCGAGCCACGTGAGGCCGATGATGGTGACAAGACTGATTAGCCAATGGCGGGTTTTCATTGTTCGGTCCTATTTGCTTGCAGCGGTTGTAGATGTTTCCAAGACGCCTGCCGGTTTACCCACATGCTCGCTAAAGAACGATAATAATCGCTGGTTGAGTGTTTTACGCAATTCTTCGCTCGGCATGGAGCCGGCAAAACCCACACGACGCGCGAAGCTTGAAAGATGCGGTGCATCAGCAAAATCCATATGTTTGGTCCCGACAAGTATTTCGCTGCGGACACGCCCGGCGCTGTTGGCTTCAAAAGCCGCTAATTTTTCATAGTTTAGAGGCTCATCCCAGTGCTCTTGACCGAGATACAGTAATGGTTTTTGCATACCTTTATTGATTAGCTGCTCTGGAACCGGAACCATCCAACCGTCTAACGCGACGCCAGCGCGAATGCGGGGGTCTTGGTCAATAGTTACTATTGTCGTTGCGCCACCGAAGGAGTGACCGAAAAGCCCAACCTTGGTCAGATCGACCCGCTGCCACAAAGGGTTTGTATCAATCGCAATCTTGTCGTTTTTGGCGGAACTTGTCGCTTGTTTAATCACGTCGAGCATAAAGCTGACATCTGCGGCGCGGGTGGCGAGCTGGGGTGTGCGCGCTGCCCAGAATTCCTCTTCATTTGTAATTCCGTCACTGCCAGAGCGGTAATCGGCGGTGGTACCGTCTTCGAATATCGTTAGATAGGCATCATAGGCATGATCCGCAGAGACTACGACGTAACCCAGACTCGCAAACTCCTCGGCTTGAATCATGTTCTGACTCTTCATGCCTCCTAAACCATGCGAGAAAATCAGCAGAGGAAACTTCTCAATTTCGGGATGCAATGGTGCATTAAGTGCGCTGTGCGTCTGCACTTCACGGATATGGTCAACCAAAAAACGAGGCAGTCCCATCGATTTTGCGAACGGGCGCATTCGCTTGTCCGGCTGCGTAACGTAGGGTTGTGATATCTCATTTTTAGCGATTGTGGGGTACCAAACTTGAACCACAATTCGTCGTATGTCGTTAGCCTTTGCGGTGAAAGCCTCTGGCCGCGAAGCGTCGGCCCAAGTTTCAATCTGTGTGCCTACCCCGAAGGGGCCGCTCGGTGCAGGTAAGTCATTAAAGGGAAGGGTTGTCCGAACAACGGTGGAGCAACCTAGGCTCATGAACACTATGGATATAAGAAACGCGGCCTTCATGGGGCTACCTAGTGAGATATGGACATCAATGGTGAAAGTTAAGCTGTATGCAGTTCGTGAAAGTGTTCTAGTCCCGTTCGCGAAGTCAGACTTGGTCTTAGCGCTGGCTTGGATTGCGTTTAGAAGTGAGTTCGTAATCGATGATGCTTGATAAAGAATATGCATCGCGAAGCAGGCCGGATCTTCCAGCGGTATTAAACCCGATAACAGAGATGCTGGCGATATGCGCTCCGCGTTTCTCCAGAAGTCGGGTCAAACTGCGAATTTGACCCCCCGTCTTCACCCAGTCATCCATCAGTAAAACGCTGACCGACGATATTGCGCCTGATGTTGGGTAACTTGCCTCCCTTGCGAATAGGCACCAGACCTTTCTTGAGCTCGCAAGCGACGGCAGAACCCAGCAGAAACCCTAGCGATTCAGGGTGTCCGATCTTGTCGAAGAGAACATTACGAAACGGGCGGACAAGATCCAAAACAAGCGATCAAAAAATTTACGGTTTATTGAAGAACGGAGTGAGATCGAGCTTCGTTGTCGCGGCAAAGTCGATATGCTCTAAATATGCCTTCGGTTCCATCGCTCGATGCCTCGGGTAAAACAGATGATGCTGACGACTAAGGTGTTTTGTAGTTCGCTCGTCGCTCTATTTTGTATATTGATAATAGCCCTCTACTGGAATCATTAGGTGGGCGTAGGGTGAGCCAGAGAACATCAGATACGGTGAACCGGTACGAAAATCGGTGGAATGACCTGCAATGGTGGCGGGATCTTTCGGCATCAGCATGAGATGAGGCCCCGACTCTATCCAGTGGCCTTCGTGAGAGTCTGCCTTATCCATGACCATTGGCGTTGAGTTGTCTTCACCCACATCGCCGTGCAGCATCCACATAAAGCCATCGTGTTTCAGCTGCGGTATGGCTTCAGTCAAGTAAGCCTGCATCCATTTGAGTGCCTCACTGTCTGCACAAATCGGCATCGCCTGATGAGCGTCTCGCCATCCACCTTCGGGCATGGGCCGAGCATTGCCTGGCATACAGGTCCAGCCATTCGATCCAACGCGCAGAACATCATTGCTCTGATCCAGAATTGTCGCGAACTCACCGATGAATGATGGTGCAGCAGTAGAGTAGGCCCATATCTGCCATTGTGCGCTTGCATGAGAGACATCTGGTTCGTTTGCGTTCGCAGACATCGAAAAGTGGCAAAGGTATAGAAGCAAAATCCGGCTGAAAAACGTCATTTAAATTCTCCACTGCTTAATTTTTCTTTTTAGTCGTCGGATGGCTCGGCGACTTACTGTATATGATACGAGATGGTGCCATTGGACAAAACAGAAAGCTTTGCCTCTCGAAGCGCCGCTCATAACGATCAGGCTACACTAAGGAAGGGTGAGGATGAAAATGGACACAGTGGATTTCGAGCAGTTAAGTAAGGTATGCCACTGGCTTAACACTCTGCCTGTTTACATGTTCAGTGGTGAGCTGACAGCGGCCCTGATTTTATACGCCTACGGGCAAACAGATATGTCCGAGGTCGACCATGCTGTGCGTGTGGTACTAAATTATCAGGCTTCTTTTGTTGAGCCGATGGAGCCTCAAAAGTTCATTGAAACGGTCGACCTCGTACTGTCGCAGCAACCTCCAGCTGAGTTGGTAGCGTTCCTAGGCAGAGATGTGACTCACTAGCGCTAGACAACCCAAAGGTATGCTTCGCTGGAGGCCTTGTTCCCTGATCGCAAGGCACGCGCGGAGATGAATGTTAGGTCAAAGGCACATGACGCAGTGCAAACGATTTGGCGGAGTTGCAAGGCGAATAGTTTGATGTCAACCGTTGGCTCTTCGGTCCCAAACTGTATTCCTCCGAGATCAACCCGACTGGGTCTCCGGACTTGTTATAGAATTTCACACTTAGCTTGCCGACTCGATTAAATTTTGAGGTGCTCTCAATCCGAAATAAGAACCCCCCTGAACGGTGGCAAGAGAAATCCTTGATCGCTATTAGTGGTTTGTCGGTTACGACTAGCCGCGGATTATCGATATCGTATGGGCCCGACCATGCAAAAACGTTTGGTGCAAACGCAAGAAGTAACGCCGCACACGTGACAGCGGGTAGTTGGTTTGTGAGTCGACTAAAGCTGTTCCGCAGTACCTCAAGGGCAGATCGCATCGACACAAGGACCTCCTGGATCATCTTGTTTTTATTCAAGGGCGTGGCTCTGGGAGGCTTTTTTTTTTCCAGAGAGTAGAAATCCCAGAGCCACGCTGATTGGGATGCCAAAATTATGCCAACTCTATGACAATGCAGTGATAGCGCTGCAGATAGGCCATGGGGAGGGATGCTTTGCCGGAAATCTCCCTGAATGTCAGGAAGATGAGCAACGTGTAAGACAGGCGTCGGCTCGCTTTTGGCGCGCTTCAAGGCGATTGCTAGACACTGACGCACTAAAATAAGGCGTCTATTGGATTCGTGGAATGCCTTGGCGAACCTTCTTAAAACGAACCCTTGCTAGCCGGCGCTATCCTGAGGTTAAAAGCTCAAGACAACATCCGCGTGATCGCTTAGCTCTATCACTGTGGACGGTCCACTCCATTGCAGTTCGAACCCACCAACCAGCCACTGCTCAGCGTTATCGAGCGTGATGCCGACGACAGCCTGAGAACCTGCCGAACAATGCATACTGGCGGCATTTGCGCCCAACGACTCGAGGAAATTCCTTGCTGTGCCGGGCTGTTCGCCTGCTCTGGAGTCAATCTCATCGATAACCGCCGACTGCAGCAACCGGACCGCATGTGAGGCAAAAAAAAGGTTAACTTCGTGACCCTCTTTGGCCGCTTGGAGTGCGCAGGCCATACCAACGACGCACTTTCGAGGGTCGATTTCCGGGTCAGTGGTAATCATAACGAAATAAGTTCTAGCCATTGTATTTCTCACATTGTTCGTTTTTTTTCTGCGGATTCATTAAGTGGCTACAAAGTTCTCCCTGGCTCTTAATTGCGGTAATAGCGCACTTGTCTTAAACGAGCGGCTAATTTTGGCGTTCAGTTCGTTGAGCTGTAGAGCACAACGCAACGCACCTCAATACTCCAACGTTCCGGCGCATGGGTTGCGGTATTGGCTTGCGTAAAGGCGCTGTGGAAACTAAAGGTGCAAGGCCCTTGGCCGTCGCGATCAGCTAACGTTCCCGCGCTACGAGCCAGCAAACCCGCGGAGTCCCATTGTTTGATCAACAACGCTTCGTCTCGGGTCATGGCAGGATAGGTATAAAAACGATGCTTTTCGTTGCACTTTGACCAATAGTTTTCACCGATTCGGTCCGGCATGTGAATTTCAAAAACTACTAAGTCTTGAGTTTCGACCATTTGGCCGTCGCACAGAGCCAGCGGGTGAGTAGCAACAGGCTCGTCTGCGATGCTGCGCCATACGTTAACAATGGCGAACCGACCACCTTCCGCTAACGCCTGATCGACTGCATCCTGTGGGAGTAAGGCGCTGTCCGGGCCAATTACGTTCCTCAGCGTATCGTTAACGCGTGGCGGCGTTGCCAATTGCATGAGCCGTTCAGGGGCGGAGCGCAGCGTGTAGTCGCCATGAACAATGTGCGCAGGCCCTTGAACATCCTGTCCCCCGGATACTTTTAAACCAGCCGTCTGGCCCGCTGCGGAACGTATATTGTGATCGAAGGCCCAGGTTTTGGCGCCAGTAGCCTTCGCCACTAAACTCTCACAATCGGCGTAATAGCGGCCGATGACTTGCTGATGGTTCATGAAGTCGTATTGCTCGACAGGTGCCTGCAGCAGTTCAAAACCGTTCTGGTCGAGGGTCATCGCATTAGCCAAAGTCAACTGTCGCGCGTCGTAGATAGGCAGTTGGAGACTCTCGGTTTCGATGCCCTCGCCACTGACGAAACTGCCTTGATCGTCTCTGACCATACGAACTCGATCATTGCGAAAAAGCGATGATTGGGTGTGCTTTGCCATGAACTTGAGTGAACCGATTTGTTGGGTAGGTGTTTGTCTCATATTCTCTAATGGCTAGTTGCCTGAAGGTTCAAAAATTTTTCACATGCGGGATGATGTCCGTGCTGATCCGTTTCAGCACACGCTTGCGAGTATCGAAATTTGGCAAAACCATGACCTGATTCAACCCTGCGGATGAGAGACCTAGTAAACGCTCTATGAGTTGGTCTTGTGTCCCGATCATATTGCTCGCCCTTAATACATCGGGAGTCAGAAACCTTTCTTCCTCTGGCAGCACCCAGCAGTTGTGTCCCGCGTGTATCCGTTGATGGATACGATCTGCTGGTTCACGGCTGAGCATCGCACAATAGTCATCCCATATCTCTGCAAGGGCATTGGGTGGTTGGTGGCCGAAGTTCCGGAATTGATCAAAAGCATAATGTACTGCGGCCATTGCCATTGCACCGCATTCACTTTTTACGCGCGGAGAATCAATGGCTTCATGCGAATCCAACACAGTAATAGAGGTGAGAGCGGTGTTATAGAAAGCAGAAATCTCGCCATCGATTTCTTGTGAACGGCCTGACGCCAGAGCCCCTTCCTGAACAGCATTCAACGAGTGACGCACCGCGCTTTCGCTCGTCACTCCCAGTACGGCACCGTTGCCGTAAGTGCCGGCTAGGGCGAGGGACTTTGGCCCGAACCCTGATACGAAGAGGGGTATCGGATCTTGGAAGTTCACGAAACCATCCTTTGGCATGATGTGCTTGATGGGTAACGTGTCCTCGCCCTGTTTCAGCAATGCTTCTTCGCCTCGCAACAGTGGTACCAGCGTGCGTAGATAGTCATCGAATTCGGCAATCTTTTGCGGCGCGAGCCCCATAATACGCCGCGCAGTGTTACCGGAACCCACGCCGAAGAATGTTCGACCTGGTGCGAGGGCGTTGATGGTTGCAATGCCTGCCGCGTTTACAGCAGCAGGGCGAGTGCCGGATACAGCGACTCCCGTGCCAATTTGGATTATGTTGGTTCGGTCCGCGGCTAAGGCCAGAGCGGCATACACATCAGACCAGAGCATCTGTGAGTCAGCCATCCATGCGTGAGTGAAACCCAATTGCTCGGCTAGCACGACATAATCAATGTCCGTCACTCTTGAAGCAACGCAAACGCCAATGTCCATTCACTTTCCTCCTTTCACTCTACGAAGAGGCTTCAAATCTCCTCCACGGTTCACTGTGCGTCAGAACAATGTTGTGATTGTTTGAAAGTTTGTCAGTTGCTGACTGCGTTTGAAAGGGTTTAACTTGGCAGCGCTTGACTAAAGATATAAATCAACGTAAGCGACAAATATGACGACTCATAAATTGCAGCTACCGACGGTCGACTGGCTGGAGCGAAAAACAAATCCAAAGCAATTTTTGGAGGATCTTTCTTACGCGCTTTCAGAGTTTGGATTCATGGTGCTTACCAATGCACCGGGGTTCGAAGACGACTTCCAGCGCGGTGCCTTTGACGAGGTTCGTGGCTTTTTCGATTCCTCTATGGAACTGAAGAAAACGGCGCATATTTCCAACACGCCATATTTTCGGGGTTATAGCCTGCCGACCCCTGCAGATCGAGGCCATGGACAGGTGATCGAAGCCTTCCAATACGGTTTCGAGCAAAAGCCGCTCTGCGATTATGCTGACAAAACTCAACCCATCCACCGACGTTTGTTTAGGGGACCTAACACTTGGCCCGTTGACCATACGCTGCCTGGCTTCCGTCCAATGATCGAAGGTCTAAACGCGCGTTACCACGAACTGACGCACCTGCTGGGCGAGGCTATTGTTGAGTCTTTGGGTGAGGAAGCTTCGGCATTCCGAGAATACTTCGATTTTGAGGATCCAGATTTAGCAGCAAGCTTGAACCACAATTTCGGTTTGGAAGCCTTTGCTGAGGCTGATCGGCAAAGAGTGCGCCGAGATTACGAGAAGTTTGAGAGCACTAATGTCGGTGCTCATATTGACGGGCCTCCATTAATAGCGCTTCTTATCAATGACCGCCCAGGAACGCAGGTTATCGCAGCAGAGGGTGAGTGGATAAATGCACCAGTGACCTGTCGAACGGCGACTGGAGATTATCCTGTGCCGGTTATCCCGGGTTCTGTGATCGTCAATACGGGTGGCACGCTAATGCATCTCAGTGAGGGTCGCTATTCAGCAACGCTGCATCGGGTGAACACCACATTGATTCCACCTGGCGAGACTCGAGTTTCGATGCCATATTTTTTGCTGCCAAAAATGGAAGGTGATTTGATTCCATTTGGTAAGTCTGCAGCCGATTCAATTGGCTTCGCGGGTTACGAATCAGGCCGCGATCGGGGGGCCAATGCCAGCGTCAACCGTATGGGAACCTTCCCTCAGGTGACAAGACGATGGTGGGCAGAAGAATTTGAAGAGCTCCGACAAAAACAGCGCGAAGAAGTTGAAGCGGAAACACAAGCATCATTTAGGATAGCTAAGGAGCGAGGTCGGCGATTCAAAAGACAATATTGACAGGCCGATAAACGATCCGCGCTGGCTCTAGCACCTACCTTTTCGTCGCTAAGTGAGACGCCAAGGAAGCCATCCAAATGATCCGGCCACGAATCTGTGCAACAACGCCAGAATGAGATAGGGCAATCCTGCAACAATGGCTGTAGCAACCAGATAGACGAGGGTTTGAACGAAATCTAAGTTTAGTTGAATGAGTAAATACAGGGCTGCCAAGCTCGCAATAGTCAGGTAGATAAAGCCCAACCAAGAAATACAACGTCCAACAATCTTCAAACTGATTCCCCTTGTCCAGATTCTGAGGCTTTGCCCAGCGTTCGCTCTTCGCACGATGATTGTTCCTCAAGCTCGCGGGGCGCACAAGACTCAATTGAATCGCAAGGGCAGTTTGTCCCCTTTTCTTCGAGGCTGCCTAATCGGACACACCGAGACTGCCGGCGTATACGGATACTTTGATCTTTAGTAGATTTCTGCATGGACGGAAAAAATAAATAGAACAGGGAAAAGAAAAATGAATAGATACATGTACTTGACCGTAGCCGCGGCCTTGGCCGTCGGGGGATGTTCGCAAGCGCCTTCCACCGAGAGTGAGTCGGCGATGAACGAGCCGATGACTGTAGAGTCTCCTGTTGCAGAAACGACAGCGACTATGCAGCCGATTCGGTACAATGAATTTGTTTGGTGCACCAGTGGCGAAAACGGCAACGCCGAGAACGTTGCTGCACGTAACGCATATTGGGCAAATGCGGTTAGCGAAATCGGCTTAGACACGTTGGTAAGTGCCTCGTTGACGCCCCAAGGTTGGTCGTCTGATAGCTTCGACCGACTCACCTTGTTGATGTGGCCAGATAAAGAGGCCCGAGATGCGGGCTGGGCGGCTTACGCCGAGGCGGGCATTGAAGCTGAACTCAATACGCGTTTTGCTGGTGTAGAAGCCTGTGGTGGTGAAAATTGGGCGAATGTTTACGGTCTGGATGTATACCAGCCGCGCACCCCGACTGTCTCCGGTGTAGATACGATTACAGATAGCGCCTATACAGGTTACTCATTCTGCTCTTTCAACGAAGGTAAAGAACCGGCAGACCTGCGCGCTGTTGTGACAGGCCCTTTCATGACATTTGTCGACGACTTCGAAGCCGAGGCGGGTCCTAATTCGTTCAACTTTTTGGTTCAGTTGCCAGACTTTGAAGAAACGGAAGTAGAGTTGCATGAAGCTGTACCCCCAACTTTCGATTTCGTTTGGACAAGCTTTTGGGGCAATGAAACTGACAGGGCTTTGACCGAAGCCGTATGGGCGGAAAAGGGGGCAGCGATCCAAGCCCAATTTGATGAAGTGGTCACTTGCTCTGAGGAACAGGGTTACGACATCGAGATCATCAAACAGGCTGCGATTTAAGGGTTACCGCTGTCGAAAACCTGCCCCCATTGCGAAAGCCTGCATTGGGGGTACGGCTTGCTCCGGGTTTCGAATCCGGTAAACCAGCCCATTGGCGTGAAAGCTGCGGTTTGGCTGGTTAGTTGGAATAGGTGCCCGCGATTTGCGCTTGGCCCAGTATATTGCCCGCGTAGGCCTCTTCAAATTCACTGCGGGTCAAGGCATCTAGTCGCGTCATGGTTGGTTGCTCAGCGCTCAAAGCGTAAAGCGTGAAGAAATAGGTATGTGCGTTACCTGACGGTGGGCAAGGCCCCTCGTAATCGTTGGTGCTGGCATAAGTAAGCCCTTCAATGACAGCACTGTACCCATCGTCGTCCACCAAGTCCGAAGGCGAAACATCTTCGACCAAACCCGTGATCGATTTATCGAGGTTGAACAAATTCCAATGTACACAGGCGTTAGCATCTGTGCCGCAAGGTGCGGTTTCGTCATCGATGATGAGTGCGAAGCGTTCAGTATTGTCGGGAACGTTTTGCCATGTGAGTTGCGGGGAATAATTGTTACCGCCTTGTTCTGTACAGGCATGGATCAGCGGGATCGCATTGCCAGTGCTAAAGCCGCCCGCGCTGAGCTGAAAGTCATCGCTTTCGTCATTAGTGACGCTGATTTGCATCGCTAGCGAGTCGCTTGCCTGTCCATCAGACACGTTAACCGTCAATGCGTAATCGTTGTCGCCATCGGTGTCCTGAGGTGATTCGAAATCTGGAGCGGCAGCAAAGATGAGGTTACCGTCGCTGTCAATACTGAACAAAGAAACGTCGTCGCCAGACAGACTAAAACTCAAGTTCTCACTATCATCATCGATTGCAGAAACCTGCACAACCGCAGTGGTATTCTCCACGATAACGACGTCCCCGTTAATCGTTATCGAAGGATTACTGTTAGTTGATAACTCAGGGGAGGGGCTATTGCCTGAACTGCCCCCTCCACAAGCTGCTGTGTGCAGTGTCGCAAGAACCACGAAGCCAATACGTATAAAGAGCACTTCAGACCGCCTGAATTTATGAATGCCTCTCACGGTATACGACGTTGAAAGCCAGGACAAACCCTCGGTTTATTGCGTTGAACTCGCGAAGCTGCCGCCTTTAGCCATACAACGGCGCGAGGCGACGGCGCTCAAGAGCGCTGGCTACCTCAAGCCAATTTAAGTGGTAGCGAACGCAGCCGCTGACCCGTTGCGGCAAACACAGCGTTCGCTACCGCCGGTGCAATCGGTGGCAAGCCGGGTTCTCCGACGCCGGTGGGTTCGGTAGCGCTGTCAACAATGATGACCTCAACTTCTGGGGCTTCATGCATACGTAAAATTGGATAGGTATGGAAATTGCTCTCCAGAATGCGACCGTTTTCGAGCTCCAAATTGCCATGCAGGGCAGCAGTTAGGCCATACATGACCGCGCCTTCCATTTGTGCTCTGACAACATCCGGGTTAATTGCAATGCCACAATCGACAACGCAGGTGACTTTATGAACCTTAATGTTACCGTCGACTACTGACACTTCGGCGATTTCCGCGACATCTGTTTTAAACGAATGATGTGCTGCAAAGCCCAGTGCTCTGCCTGGCGCAAGCTTTGCTTTGGCCATCTGCTCACCGGCGATGCGAACAACGTTTTGGAGTCGCGGATTCTGAGACAGGCTCTTTAGCCTGAACTCGACCGGGCTCATGCCGACCTTAGCGGCCAGTTCGTCCATAGCCGTTTCTTTGGCGAATGCTGTGTACGAGTGCCCGACAGAGCGCCAAAATGTTAGTGGTAGTCCGTGGTCTACTGTCGTGTGGCGAACCTGATGGCTACTTATGTCGTAATCCTCGGCTATGCCCTCGACACTGGACGCGTCAACAACCCACCCCGACATGGCACTGTCCGCTACGCCAACGACCCAGTCGATAGTGCCATCGCTCACGGCCGTAGGTAGCAGTGCAGGCATCATATTTGCCATTGTTTGTGGGGAAATGTTGCCGCCGATCCGCGTAGCCTGCCACGCAGTAATGTCGCCAGCCTTGCTGACGCCAGCTTTGATTTGCATCAACGACGCTGGTCGGTAGATACCGCTTTGCAGATCATCCTCTCTGCTCCATATCACTTGAATCGGTTTATCTGTGGCGACCGCAACTTGGGTGGCTTCAATAACATGGGTTAGCGTGCCACGACGGCCGAAGGCTCCGCCCAAGTAGGTATTATGGGATCGAACTTTATCTTTGTCCAAACCTGCGTATCGAGCGACCAAGCCTTGTGGTGCTGCAACGCCCTGACTGCCCGTCCAAACATCGGCTTCGCCGTTTTGAATATGCACAATGGCGTTCATGGGCTCCATTGGAGCGTGCGCCAGATAGGGCGCCCAATAGTCACCTTCAATTGTGTGGTCTGCGGACGCAAATCCCGTCTGCAGATCGCCTTCCTCACTACTGATCAGAGCTTCTTCGTTCGCACTGTCTAGCGCTGCGGCGTAATCACTCTTCACTTGCGCTGTATTTACATTGGCCAAAGCGGGCAAATCCCACTCTACGACGAGTGCGTCAGCACCTTTTTTGGCAGCCCAGTACTGTTTTGCAACAACAGCAATTCCACTACCAATTTCAACAACGTCAGTAACGCCGGCAACGGCGAGGGTGCGTTGTTTGTCAAAGGACTGCACTTTGCCACCGGCGACAGGGCTTCGCTTAATCACTGCACGGTGTAGGCCGGGCAGATCTACGTCGATACCAAATTCGGCGGTACCCGTAGCTTTAGCGATACCATCGATCCGGCTGAACTCTTTACCAATGTACTGAAACTCGGATGCAGATTTGAGTGGTGTATTTTCTGGTGCTTGCAGCTGTGCGGCGAGGTCAACAAACTCGCCATAGGGATACCGTTTCTCGCCATACACGATTTGGCCATTGTCTGTAGTCAGCTGAGTTACGGGCGCGTTTAGTCGGGATGCAGCCGCTTCTAGTAGTATCTCACGGGTATTTGCTCCCACTTGACGAAGTTGTTGGTAGTGAGCGCTTATTGAGGTGCTACCACCTGTGCCCTGAACACCAAAATCCGGGTTGCTGTAATCAGGATGAACACCCGCCCAGCGCACATCAAAAAGCCATGGTGCAATATCCAGGTCTTCTGCAATCAAAGTTGCTAAACCTGTAGACACGCCTTGCCCCATTTCGTCTCTGGGGCAGTAAAAGCGAACCAGATTGTCCGAGGTGATTTGCAAAAAAGCATTGGGTGTCATCGCACCTTGGCTGGTGGGCAGGGCAGGCGATGTCCCACCGCAGCCGGCTAAACTAAAACCGACAACCAGGCCCCCGCCTGCAATTGACGAAGTCTTTAGGAATTGACGCCGTGATAAAAGTTTTTGCTGATTCATGCTTGCACCTGTTTGGCTGGTGGCTGAAGGCTGGTCGCGACATCTTGGTCTGCCGACAGTGTTTCCTCGGTAGTGGCCAAAATCGCTTTTTTGATGCGCGGATAGCAGCCGCATCGACAAATGTTGCCGGACATGGCCTGGTCAACATCATCCTCGCTTGGGGCGGCATTAGTCGCCAGCATCGCTGCTGCGGACATGATTTGCCCCGATTGGCAGTAACCGCATTGGGCGACATTATATTCTACCCAAGCGGCTTGCAGCGGATGAAGTCCCTCGGGAGTGCCTAACCCTTCAATGGTCGTTATGGACTTCCCCGCCACTGCAGCGACGGGCAACACGCAAGTACGCGTTGCTTGACCATCAACGTGCATCGTGCAGGCACCGCACAGCCCAGCACCGCAGCCATACTTAGAGCCTTTAAGCTCAAAGGTATCGCGGACTACCCAGAGTAGAGGTGTGTCTGCAGCATCACTGGTGGTAACAGTTTCACCGTTTAGTTCGAAGGTAATCACGGTCTCTCCCATAGCTGAGTTTATGTTAGGTGGTCATGGTATTCGGAATGTGCCTTAAGGTACTACCCCGGCACCTTGGACGGCGAGTTCGAGATCGCGCCGAAACGCGCCGCGCAATGTAAACCTTATTGGTAATCAAAAACTCCGCGATTGCCGGTTGAGTATCTTCAAGGGGATTTACCTTGTTTGAACTGCTGCGAATGCCCAAAAAATCTTCGCCGTGTCGACCTTCGCGCAACAGGGTGACAAAAGGGCCGAGCCAAACATATAGAGCATTGGTGAGTTGCTGGTTGGGTTTGGAGTCCACTTTCGTCAGCACCGCTTCGGATCTCGGCGCGAACACTGTGCGAGGGTTTCAACCGCCCAGTTCAAAACGTGTTCCTTCGATTGAAAACGTTTTTAAATAGTTTGCCTGGATGTGCCTATAGCGTTGGCCAAGGAGGCCATCGACGATTTTCGAAAACCAAGGTTTGCAAGGGTCCTCAGTGCCGCGAGTGCCTCAAGGCGGAGTTTAACGTGATCAGCGCAAGTCGTCGGACTGTCAATATGTTTTGTCAGAGACAGTTCCCCAGCCC
>CAJWZG010000037.1 GCA_913049565.1 uncultured Gammaproteobacteria bacterium | reverse complement strand
GTTGTAATAGAACTCGATGCGCGCGTGCGTCAGCGTGCCACGGCGTGACGCGTCCGTGCCCTTGTCTGTCCAGTGCTGTGCGATGGCTTCGGCGGTCATTGGGTTGGTCGTTCATTCAGGCGGTCTGCCGCTGCCTCATTTATGAAGGCACTTTGGATGTTGCCGCAGGTCAGGCGCTACTGGACGACTAGGGCTCAGGCCCCCAAGCGGATGTCGCGGGCAAGGCGAGAGTCTCAACCGCAGCTGCAAGGATTGCCTCCTCCTCGCTGTGACCGGAATCGTAATCCGGCAGTAATCCTTCATGGACAAATGATCGGCCGTTGGGGGTTTGATAATGCGCGGTGGTGATTTTTAGCACGCTACCGTTGCTCAGCGGGGGCATCAATGTTTGAACACTGCCTTTGGCAAAAGTTTGACTGCCTAAGACTTTGGCGCGCTGATGGTCTTGCAGTGCGCCGGCGATGATTTCAGCAGCAGAAGCTGTCCCCGCATCGACCAGTATTGCTAGGGGTAGGTTTCGGTAAGGGGTTTGAGCGTTAGCCTCGAAAGTGGTCTGCCCACGTCCACTCACGGTTGAGACGATAACGCCCCGATCAATAAATAGATCCACGGTTGCGACGGCGGAGCTAAGAGTTCCCCCGGGGTTGCTGCGCAGATCCAGTATCAGGCCTAGGGGCTGCAATTGCTCAATTGCATCGCTGATGTCGTGGGCGAGTCCGTCGTAACACTGTAAGACACGGAGATATGCGACGTTTTCATCAAGCGCTCGCCAGTCCAAGTAAACCGATGTTAAGACTGAGCGAGTTAAAGTCACTTCAAGTTCGGCAGCAGGCCCATCCGTATTGTTTGCAAGAGTGGGCCGCAGTAATTTGATCCGCACAGGTTCGCCGTCAAGGCCCCGCAAAGCGCCAACTAGATCGGAGAGTAGCCAGCCGGTTACGGGAGCCCCATCAATCGCTAAAATTTCGTCACCAGCAGCGATACTTGATGCGGCCGCCGGCGAATTGGGGAGAATGCGAATGACGGTGAAGCGCTTTTTGATTTTCTCTATCTCAAGACCCACTCCAGCAAAATGCCCTTGAGCATTTTCAAGCAGTTGCTTATATGCTTTGGCGCTGAGGCGCTCTGAGTAGTCGTCCAAATGAACCATCATGCCGTCGATGGCTGCATGCTCAAGCTGGTCATCGCCCAGATTGCTAATGTAGTTCGCTGTGAGCTGGTTTTTGGCCTCATGTAGACTCCGCAAAGTGTCATCTTGATGAGCCAGTGCGCGAAAAATTATTAGGCCAACGGCGACACCACAAAGAAAACCAAGCGCTAACGTACGCCCCGTAATTTTGGTGCCGGCAGAGTTACTTGTGCTCATCGAGCTAGCCATGGCTTGGGGTTTTTCACCGTGCCGTCTTGTCTCAATTCGAAATAAATGCCCGGCTGGTATCCACCGCCGCTATCACCGGCCTCAGCCAATGGCTCGCCGCCCTCGACCCAATCGCCCGGATTTTTGAGCAAGGCGTCAGCGTGACCATACAGTGTCATGTAGCCGCCGCCGTGATCGACAATCGTGATCAACCCGAACCCTCGTAGCCAGTCACTAAAAATCACTTTGCCGCGAAACACCGCGTTCACCAATGTGCCTTTAGCGGCAGCCAAATCGACACCACGCCAACTTAGGTTGGTGCCCGATCGTGATTCACCAAAGACGTGTCTAATCTCGCCGGTCACAGGTCGCGGCAATTTCCCCTTGGCAGCAGCAAACGCCTTGCCGTCTAAAACAGTCGATTGACTGCGTAGCGTTCTGATCAACTCGCGTAGGCGGTCACCGTCCGCCAGCAGCGCAGATTGTTGAGCTGTTTTACTTTTCCGTTCTAAAGCCAATGCTTTTACTGCTCGGGCGCGATCGTTGCGCTGTATTTGTAGATCGCGAGTGCGTGCAGTCAGTTGGTTGGATTGCTGAATTTGCTCAGCGAGCTTCTGGCTCAATTGCGTTTGGGTACGCTGCAACTTCTTCAGGTTTGCCTTGAACTCTTCAAGGGCTTCTAAGCGCTGCTGGCTGAAGTATCCGTGATAGCGCATAAAGCGTTGCGCGTCAGCGCTCGAACGTTGGCTTAGGAGTTGTTTGACAAGGTTATCGCCGCTCACTCGTGAGGCCGCTTGCAGGTGGGCAATGATGATCTTTCGTTGAGCAGCAGTTTCACGTTCGAGTGTTGCTTGTTGCTCTTGCAGTGCCGAAATGTCTTTGCGAACGGAACGGAGGGCTCTTTCTAAGGCTCGACTTTCCTGCCGTAGATCTCCGATTGCTTGATCCTGCTGCTGTATTTTTTGCTCGATTTCAGCACTGCGACGCTCTGTGTCGCTAAACCATAACTCCAACGCATTGAGCTGTTCGACAATACCTTCCAGCGCCGATCTGGCTTCGGCATCGGTAGAAACCTCTGCTGAACGGGCAGGGTGAGCGAGCGCAAGAGTGAATGCCATGCAAAGCGCGGGCGCTAACTGCCAGCTGCCTCTCGCCACAGTTATGAATCGGCGATGAGGCTTGTGCCCGTCATTTCGCTGGGTACCTCGAGCCGCATCAGATTAAGCAAGGTTGGCGCAACATCGCAAAGACTGCCCCCCTCGCGCAGACGCAGATCGTCAGGGCCGACGTAGACCAAGGGGACGAGGTTGCTGGTATGCGCGGTATGCTCTTGATTGCTCTTCGGGTCGCGCATTTGCTCGACATTGCCGTGATCGGCAGTGACCAGCATATGACCGGCGACCTGATCGATGGCAGCTTCCAGTCTTGCTAGGCAGGCATCAAGGGTTTGCACTGCCTGTATGGCAGGTTTGAGTTTGCCGCTGTGACCTACCATGTCTCCGTTGGCATAGTTGCAAACAATCGTATCGAACTCACCACTTTGAATGGCCTCGACCAATTGATCGGTGACTTTCTTGGCACTCATTTCGGGTTGCAGGTCGTAGGTGGCGACATCGGGTGATGGGATCAAAATACGCTTTTCCCCCGCAAAGGGTTTTTCTCGACCGCCTGAAAAAAAGAACGTCACGTGAGCGCATTTTTCAGTTTCTGCAATGCGCAATTGGCGTTTGTTATTGTTCTGCAGATACTCGCCAAGGGTGTTTTGCAGTTCTTCGGGTGCGAACGCACTGGGTAGCTGTATGTCATCGGCGTATTGGGTCAATGTCGTGAAATTTGCCGGTGCATCGAATGACCTGCGTTCAAAGCCGTCGAAGTCAACATTGTTCATCGCCCGTGTTAACTGCCTAGCCCTGTCAGCCCGAAAGTTCATGAAAATCACACTATCTTTGGCGCGAATGCCTCGGGGTGGTTCTTGTGCATCATGCAGCGCCGTTGGCTGAACGAATTCGTCGCTCTCATTCCGATCATAAGCAGCTTGTAACGCCTCGCTGGGGCTTTGCGCGTGAAATGGTGCTTCTCCCCGAGCTAGAAGGTTGTAGGCGCGAGCTTGGCGATCCCAGTTGTTGTCGCGATCCATAGCATAATACCGGCCGCAAACGCTCAGTACGCGGCCGCACCCGAGTGTACGAAACAAATTTTCTGCGGCGGTCACAGAAGCCATGGCGCTGCGGGGAGGCGTGTCTCTGCCGTCAAGGAACGCGTGCAGAAACACCTCGGCCACTCCGGCTTCTGCTGCTGCACGAACGAGTGCAAATATCTGCTCTTCATGACTGTGCACGCCGCCAGGTGAGAGCAGCCCCATAACATGAAGCGCACCGCTGTTGTCATTGACGCTTTTAAAAACCTCTCGAAATGCAGGGTTGTCCGAAAAAGCGCCTGTTTCCATCGCTTGGTTGATTCTTGTGAAATCTTGATAAACCACCCGCCCGGAACCTAAATTCATATGGCCAACCTCGGAGTTACCCATTTGTCCCGGGGGCAGGCCTACATCAAGCCCCGATCCTGAAATCAAAGTATTGGGCCGATTGGCCACGAATCGGTCCCATGTGGGGGTGCTTGCAAGCGCAATCGCATTGTTTTCGACTTCCAAGCTGTGGCCGAAGCCATCGAGGATAACCAGCAAGCTGACATTTGCCATGGAACGATCCTAATAGGTGACTTAGCAAAGCTTAGCAAAAAGCTCAGTGATACAGGATGAATGTGTATAATCCTGATTCGTTTTAAAGGCGCACCCATGGAACAGTTCTTTACATTTTTGGGCAACCACCCGATCTTGATCGGAACCTTTTTATTGTTGATTTTTTTGTTTTTTCGCAATGAATCTGCTCGCGCTGGAGCAACGATTGGCACTCAAGAGTTGGTCAGACTGGTCAACAAAGAAAAGGCTGTTGTACTCGACGTGCGGGAACGCGGAGAGTTCATGGAAGGACACATCGTTGATGCCGTAAATATCCCCTACGCTTCATTGGAGTCGCGGGTCGATGAGTTGTCTCAATACAAAGATTCACCAGTCGTTATCGCCTGTAAAGTAGGGCAGCACTCAGGTGCGGCAGGCACTCTTTTGCAAAAAAACGGTTTTACTAACGTTACCCGCTTGACCGGCGGATACTCCGAGTGGCGGGCGCAAAACTTACCAGTGGTGAAATAATGACAGACGAGAATCAAACACTTCCTCAGACCGAGGGCGGTGCAGAAGAGCAACAGGTGCAGCTGCGTATTGAGAAGGTTTATCTCAAAGACGCCTCGTTTGAGTCGCCGAAGTCACCAGAAGTGTTTACGCGGCAATGGCAGCCAAATTTGTCGGTAGATATCAATACTAGAGCGTCTGCACTGCCGGATGATCGACATGAAGTTGTCTTGAGCATTACCGTGCGCGCCAGCGTGGAGGAAGA
This sequence comes from uncultured Gammaproteobacteria bacterium, assembly GCA_913049565.1. The sequence goes on along the minus strand of CAJWZG010000037.1, from coordinate 10,883 downwards.
CTACCTCGGCTTTTTGGTAGAGGTGCAGCAGGCGGGTATTTTCCTCATCAAAAACGCAGCCCCAGGTCAGGTTAGCCAAGTCGTTGGTATCGCATGCCCCAACACGCTGTTTCCGTATGCGCGAGAAAGCGTGGATAACTTGGTAGTTAAGGGCGGTTTTCCCCCGATCCAGCTAGCGCAGGTCAACTTTGAAGCCATGTTCGTGCAAGCGATGCAAGAGCATCAGCAGAAGCAGGAAGCCGCCGCCGATTCAGCGACAACACATTAGCAATAGAGATTAGGTTTTTAGCTACGTCAGCTGGGCTCAAAGCACTCCGTCATAGCCTCTCTGCCGCCACGCTTCGTACAGGGTCACGGCAACTGAATTTGCGAGATTGATGCTGCGCGTTGGTGCTTGCATGGGGATTCGTAGTTTTCGATCGACCGGCCAACGGTTCAGCACATCGTCGGGCAAGCCACGAGTTTCTGGACCGAACAGCAAGACATCAGTTTCGGCATAGGAAATTTCGGCGAAGTTACGGCTACCCTTAGTGGTCATCGCAAACCAACGGCTGTCCTTAAGATATTCCTCGCATTCACTGAGCGTGTCGTAAAGGGCGACAGCGGTGAAGTCGTGATAATCAAGGCCCGCTCGTCGCAGGCGTTTATCATCCCATGCGAAACCCAAAGGACGAATTAAATGCAGGCTCGCGCCAGTGTTAGCGCAAATGCGAATGATGTTTCCTGTATTCGGTGGAATTTCAGGCTGGAAAAGCACGACGTGCATGGCTAAACAGCAAACCGTTAGAGGTCGAGTTCCTGCATCTTTCGTGTCAGCGTGTTGCGCCCCCATCCCAGCAATTCGGCGGCATCTTTCTTGCGTCCGCCGGTTTTTCGCAGGGCGGCATTGATGATGACTCGCTCAAATTTAGGCATCGCGGTTTCCAATAGGGCAATGTCCGGCTGTTTTTCAAGCTGTTGATTGGCCCATAGTTCTAGTGCGGTTTCCCAACTTCCATGGTCTGCATTGGTTTCGCTTTGTTGCAGCTCGGAAGGCAGATCCTCAATTAAGACCGTTCTGGAGCTAGCCATCACCTGTAGCCATCGACAGGTGTTCTCCAGCTGACGAACGTTGCCCGGCCAAGGCAGCAAGCTTAAATAGTCGGCAGCAGCTGGATCTAACCTTTTTGGTTCGTCACCTAATTCGATAGCCGCTGCGTCCATAAAGTGCTTCGCAAGTAAAGGGATGTCTTGGCGCCTTTCTGCTAATCCGGGAACATGTACTCGAATGACGTTGAGGCGGTGGAACAGGTCATCACGGAACTTACCCTGCTCGACAAGTTTTTCGAGATTTTGATGGGTGGCTGCGACGATTCGCACGTTAACGCTGACCGAATGATGGCCACCAACGCGGTAAAATTCGTTTTCCGCCAAAACGCGTAACAAACGTGTTTGTGCTGAAGCCGGCATATCACCTATTTCGTCTAAAAACAGAGTGCCGCCGTTGGCTTGCTCGAAGCGGCCGACCCGGCGTTGGGCAGCGCCGGTAAATGCCCCTTTTTCGTGCCCAAACAGCTCGCTTTCAATTAGGTCACTGGGAATAGCCGCTACGTTCAGTGCCACAAAGGGTTCTCCTTGTCGTGGCGAATGGCGATGCAGCGCCCGTGCGACAAGCTCCTTTCCGGAACCCGATGGACCATTAATGAGCACCGTCACGTTAGATGAAGACAGCCGCCCTATTGCGCGAAACACCTCTTGCATAGCCGGAGCCTGACCGATGATTTCTGTGGATCCTTCTGGATCGGGAAGGCTAACTGTCTTTACGTCTTCCGTTTGGGCAATAGCACGTCGAACAACAGCCACCGCATCGTCGACGTCAAAAGGCTTGGGCAGGTATTCAAACGCCCCCCGCTCAAAGCTTGTAACAGCACTTTGCAGATCTGAGTGAGCGGTCATCACAATCACCGGAACCTGGCTATGGGCTTCCTTGATTTGGTTCAAGAAATCCAGGCCTGATGTGCCGGGCATACTTATATCGGTAATAATCGCTAAGGGCGGCTCTTCGCCTAGGTGATGTAGCGCTTGATCGGCGGTGTTAAATGCAGTGATTGGAATACCTGCCTGACTGAGAGCGCGATCTAAGACCCATCGAATTGCGCTGTCGTCATCAATGACCCATACGTGCTGATTCATGTTGTTCTCATATTTTGTTTGCCGGTCATATGCTGAAGGGTAGATAGACAGAGAATGTAGTGCTCCCCGGTCGACTGCTTACCTGCAAAGCACCGCCGTGTTGGCTGATAATGTTTTGTGAAATCGACAGACCAAGGCCGGACCCTTGGCTGCGCCCACTGATCATAGGAAAAAATATACGATCAATGAGATTCTCGGGTATGCCGGGTCCGTTGTCGGTTACACACAAGTGCATGATTTGTTTATGCCGCACAGAGCCAATTGTAAATTGACGCACCACTCGCGTCGTAAACGTAACTCGGGCTCGCTCTGTATTCTGAAGGGCCTGACATGCGTTTCGGGTAATGTTGAGCACTGCTTGGATCAATTGATCCTTGCTGCCTTTTACCGGGGGTAAGCTCGGATCGTAGTCGCGCTGCCAATGTAAGTTGGTGTCGTATTCCGCCTGTAGGATTTGTATGACTCGCTCTACAGCTTCGATCAAGTTGATGGGTTCTAATTCGAGCGGTTGCCAAGGTCCAAGCATGCGATCGACCAAGTCACGAAGGCGGTCTGCTTCGCTAATGATCACGTTGGTGTATTCCTTCAACTCCTCGTTTGGCAGCGTTCTTTCCAACAGTTGGGCAGCACCGCGTATGCCGCCTAGAGGGTTTTTCACTTCGTGAGCCAAACCGCGAATTAGGCTTCTCGTGGTTATTTGCTGTTCTTGGGCAGTGCTGCCTTGGCTAATCGAATTGATGCGGCTCGTTGGGTGAAGCTCTAGCAGTAATCCCTTGGGCGATTCTAAGTTTGTGACGGTTAGGTCCACGTGCTCGATGGTATTTTCAGGGAGTTCTAATGCGACGTTTCGCGCCGTGAAGGGCTGACTTTCCTGCAGCGCCTGGTCTAAAGACGCGACTAGTTCTTCACTTCGCAGTAGCAAAGCGTTGAGCGAGCTGTCCAGCACGGAACTTGCTGACAAATGCAGCAGGTTCTCGGCGGCGATATTGAGTTTTTTGACCAGCAACTTTTCATCCAGCACGATGATCGCCGTCGTCATGCTGCCCAACAGGTGTTGAGCAATCTTTTGGCCTTGTAAAGGGTGCTTTCTGACTTGGTTCATCACTGCCTATATGTAAGACATCTTTGGTAGCAACAATTGCCTATAACGCTCGGCATTTCTTGCGCGAGCCGTATTTCGCCCGACTTTCCGAGGCTTCGTTTAATCTGACCTCTTGCAGACTAAGTGACGGTTCTTCAACTGTGAAGCAAAAATTGGGCCGACTTTTTCCGTGAGGTTTGCGAGTGTTCGCTATCACGATGACCCATGTAAATTGTGATTTTCTGCCGGTAAAAACGCCGCTGCGTTATCTAGGAACAGGCAATATGTCTGGATAGAGCGAGCCTTAATGCACCAAGCTAGTGCGCGCACCAAAAAAGGTCAAGTGTTTGTTGGGCTGCCAGCATGATTCAAATAAACGAGTGCAAAAAAAGGGCGTTGGCACTGCCAACACCCTTTTAGCTCTTCCTTTGTGACGTTTCGCGCGACTAGGCCAGAGCTTCCTTTGTAGTCTTAACAATGGCTGCCGCAACTTTGTACGGGTCAGCATTCGATGCGGTTCGACGATCTTCCAATCGACCAACCCAGCCGTCAGCCGGTGTGGTGACAGGAATCCGAATGGATGCGCCGCGATCTGATATGCCATAACTGAACTCGTCGATAGACTGAGTTTCGTGCTTGCCGGTCAAGCGTTGATCGTTGTCGGCACCATACACACTAATATGACGCTGAATATTCTTACCGAACTCTTCGCAAATCTTCGTAAAGATCTCCTCTTTGCCTTCGACGCGCATGGCCTCGTTGGAGAAGTTGGCGTGCATACCAGAGCCGTTCCAGTCTAAGTCACCAAATGGCTTTGGATGCCAGTTGATGCTGTAACCGTATTTTTCGCCAGTCCGCTCCAGCAGATAGCGGGCGATCCAAGTTTCGTCACCGGCTTGTTTGGCGCCCTTCGCGAATACTTGGAACTCCCATTGGCCCGCAGCAACTTCAGCATTGATCCCCTCAACGTTAATGCCAGCTTCAAGACAAATATCGAAGTGTTCTTCAACACAATCCCGGCCGAAAGCATTGCCAGCGCCGACTGAGCAGTAGTACGGGCCCTGCGGGGCAGGAAAACCATTGGTAGGAAAACCAGGGGGAAGCTGAGTATCGATGTCCCACAAGAAATATTCTTGCTCGAAGCCAAACCAAAAATCATTGTCATCGTCGTCGATAGTAGCTCGCCCATTAGACGGGTGCGGAGTACCGTCAGCGTTGAGTACTTCGCACATGACTAAGTAGGCGTTTTGACGATCAGGATCGGGATAAATAGCGACAGGCTTCAGCAGGCAGTCTGAACTTCCGCCTTCGGCCTGCTCGGTTGAGCTGCCGTCAAACGACCACATCGACACATCTTCTAGTGCCCCGGTAAAGTTGTCCTTACTCATCTGTGTTTTGCTGCGCAAGCTCTGCGTTGGCTGATAGCCGTCCAGCCAAATGTATTCTAGTTTGGATTTCATGCTTGTTTAGTCTCCTTGTATGTGGGAACCGTTATGGAAGGCAGGTGCGCACATTGCTCTCTACCGCTGGCCGAATCTCGCGACGCCCCGTGGTCTTTCCCGAGAGAACGAATCTTCTCGAGTTGAGCCCAAATCGGGCTCTACCGTCAAGAGAAGCAATTTATGTGCCACACTGCATTGCATCTAAGTTAATGATTTCAATACTATTTTGAGAATAGGCAGGAAAAAACGCACCAAAATTGTGCGCCGCACCTACAAACCCTACCCTTGCGCGCTATCATGGTGCATATAGCTCCGATACACAAATCCCGAAGTTGGTTTTTTTGTGTAGAGGACTCGCTGGCTCTGCCTAGTTTTAGGCGACACCGCCATCAGCTTCGGCCATAATCGCGCGCGCCGAAAGTCTCAATCCCAATTCATGTAACGGTCAGACACTCCAATCGAGTGTCGGGAAACTGTTTTATCAAAAGGAAAGCGTTCCGTGCCGAATTCGAACGTTCGTAACATCGCGATTATTGCTCACGTCGACCACGGTAAAACCACCTTGGTTGACCGCCTGTTACAGCAAACGGGTTTTTTGGACTCCAGCGCTGCGGAACGAGCCATGGACAGCAACGATCTGGAGAAAGAGCGGGGCATCACGATTCTCGCCAAGAACACGGCGATCAGCTATCGAGATGTGCAAATCAATATCGTCGATACACCGGGGCATGCCGACTTTGGGGGCGAGGTTGAGCGAATCCTTTCGATGGTTGATGCGGTGTTATTGCTGGTAGACGCTGTTGATGGACCGATGCCGCAAACTCGTTTTGTCACCCAAAAGGCATTTTCTTACGGTCTAAAGCCCATTGTCGTCGTGAACAAAATAGACCGCCCTGGAGCTGACCCTGATCGAGCGATTGATCAGGTTTTCGAGCTTTTCGACAATTTGGGCGCTAACGACGACCAGCTGGATTTTTCTTCCATCTATGCCAGTGCTATCAACGGCGTTGCCGGATTGGAACTGGACGCGATTGCCGACGATATGAGCCCCTTGCTGGATATGATTGTTGATCAGGTCCCGCCACCTGAAGTGGACGAGAACGAACCTTTCCAGATGCAAATCAGCTCGCTTGACTATTCTACCTATGAAGGCGTCATCGGTATCGGGCGAATAACCCGAGGGGTAGTAGAGCGCAACCAACAAGTCATGGTCGTTGATCGGGCGGGTATCGAGCGCAAAGGCAAGGTAATGAATATCTACCGCCATAGCGGCTTAGAGAGAATAGAGGCGTCGACAGCCAGCGCCGGAGACATCATTTGTCTGACTGGGATCGACAAGATCAATATCTCTGACACGCTTTGTGCGCCAGAAAAAGTGGAGGCCCTGCCGCCTTTGACCGTTGATGAGCCAACCCTGACGATGATGTTTTGTGTGAACAACTCTCCTCTTTCGGGAAAGGAAGGCAAGTACGTGACCAGCCGGCAAATCCGAGAACGCCTGCAAACCGAGGCCTTGCACAACGTAGCGCTGATGGTGGAAGAATCGCCAGACCCCGACCGATTCAAAGTATCTGGTCGCGGCGAACTTCACCTATCCGTGCTTATCGAGACGATGCGGCGAGAGGGTTTTGAGTTGGCGGTCTCTAGGCCGCAGGTTATTTACCGGGAAATTGATGGTGTAACCCATGAGCCCTTTGAAACACTGACGCTGGACATTGAAGAGCAACATCAAGGCAAAGTCATGGAGGCCCTTGGCGACCGACGCGGAGAGCTGCAAGAAATGCAGCCAGATGGCAAAGGTCGAGTGCGATTGCAATTTCGGATACCAAGCCGCGGCCTTATGGGCTATCGACCTATTTTCCTCTCTCAAACCTCCGGCACTGGCATTATGTCGTTCGCCTCAGATGGTTTTGGCCCTCGTACCGCGGAAGATGTGGGTTCCAGAAAAAACGGTGTTCTTATCTCTAACGCGCAGGGTAAGGCGGTGGGTTTTGCCTTATGGAACCTTCAGGCACGCGGACGCATGATGGTAAAACCAAACGACATGGTCTACGAAGGCATGGTCGTAGGCATCCACACCCGCGCCAACGACTTAACCGTCAACGCGTTAAAAGAAAAGAAGCTGACCAATGTTCGTGCTTCCGGGACCGACGAAAACATACAGCTCAGTGGCGCTGTAATCATGACGCTGGAACAGGCGCTGGAGTTCATTGACGACGACGAACTAGTGGAAATCACGCCGGAAAATATCCGCGTCCGCAAACTCCTGCTTAAAGAGAGTCAGCGTAAGCGCGCTTAACGTCTGATTCTTACCTTTGACCCTTGTGCCTGAACCGACACCGTGAAAGCCGTTATCCAACGAGTGCGCCGAGCGAGCGTTAGTGTAGACGGCAGCATAGTCGGTGAAATCAATCACGGGTTACTTATTTATCTGGGGGTTAAGGCTTCAGACTCCGCCGGTTAGACGGCTTGGCTCGCGGACAAAATCGTCGACCTTCGTATCTTTGATGCATCACGGCAAAATAAAACGACGCACAGCCTGAAAGACATAGCCGGTGCTGCACTGGTGGTATCTCAGTTCACGCTGCTCGCCGATGTGCGCAGAGGGCGACTTCTTCCTTTTCTGATGCGGCTGACCCAGAGCACGCTCAGCAGCTTTTCATGCAGTTCGTCGACTTAATGCGGCAGCACGTGCCCGTGCAAACCGGAGTGTTTGGAGCTGATATGCAGGTGAGCTGTGAAAACGACGGTCCTTTTACTCTTGTGGTCGAACACCCACCGACGACGAACCACTAAGACGCGCATGTGCAAGCACATTGAAGCGCTAAAGGTCAGGCGCTTCCTTTTTGGGCTCGCCTTTTTTCTCCACCATACGCGCCATAAGTACACCGAACTCGAAGAGCAACCAGGTAGGCAGTGCCAGCAGCAGCTGTGAGATCACGTCCGGAGGCGTAAGCAACATGCCCGCGATAAAGCATCCGATGATCACATAGGGGCGTTTGTGGGCCATGCTGTCAGCGCTGGATAACCCCGACCATGCTAGTAGAAATGTTGCGACAGGAATTTCGAAGGCAATACCAAAAGCGAGAAACATCTTCAGTACAAAATCGAGGTACTGATTGATATCGGTCATCATAGGCACGCCCTCGGGGCTTACTGAGACCAAAAAGGTAAATACGAGTGGGAATACCAAAAAGTAGCTAAACGCCATGCCCGCGTAAAACAGCACAACACTGGAAAAAAGCAGGGGAAAAGCGAATCGTTTTTCGTTGCGATACAGACCCGGTGCGACGAACCCCCAGAGTTGATGCAATAAGAAGGGAATGCCGATAAAAATAGCCGTATAGATCGCAAGCTTAAAAGGCGTCAAGAAAGGCGAGGTCACTCCGGTAGCAATCATAGATGAGCCGTCGGGCAACGCTTGAATGAGAGGTGCCGACACAAAGGAAAACAAAGGGTCCGCGAAATAGTAAATGGGTATAAAAAGCACCCCAACAAAAAGTGCGCTGCGCAATATTCTGCTGCGCAATTCAATCAGGTGCTCAAGGAATGGCAATTCCTTATCAGTAGATTGACTTTCTTGGTCTGAACCGGCACTCACGAGGTTTTTTCTGAGGTTGGGTTCTCACCGCCTTCTTTGGCCGCGTTTAAATTCTGTGTTTGCGCGGGTTCGGGCGGCTGAATAGAGTTTTTAACGTCGTTCTCAATTTGCTGCATTTGCGCCATAACAGACTCGTTATGTAGCTGCCTTCGCACATCGTCCATGCCGATCTCTTGTTCGACTTCGATCTTCATCGCTGTAAACGAGCGGGAAATTCGCCCCATCCAAAGGCCCAGTGTTCGCAGAGTTTCGGGCAAGCGCTCTGGGCCAATGACCAAAAGCGTCACCAGAACCACGAGCATCAGTTCCATGCTGCCAAAATCGCTGAACATTTAGCGCTTGTTAGCTCCCGGTTAAAAAGAGGTTGTTGTCCTTAAGACTTTGTTTCTTGGCCCGCAGGTTGCTGCGTCTCGGTGGCACTATCGTTGGCTACATTTTCGCCGTCGATTACCTTTGCGGCAGCAGGCTCAGAACTTTCCTGAGCTTTATCCTCGTCCGATACTGCGGTGCGAAAGCCCTTGATCGCGTTGCCTAGATCAGCGCCAATACTTTTCAGGCGTTTGGGGCCAAATATCAACAGCACGATGGCCAATACGACCAGCAGTTCTTGCATACCAAATCCGAACATTGGTTATCTCCGATGACAATTTTTTGATTATAGGACGCATTGTCCTGTCGTTGACAGACCGGTGTTTAGAGGGACCACCGTCAGCGGTTGGCTTTCTCTTCGTGCCCACTCACGCCAAAGCGGTCTGCTAACTCGTCAAGCACATCTTGGGAAGACAGGTCTAACTCACTGAGCATGACTAGGGTGTGAAACCATAAATCTGCGGTTTCCTTCACCACTGCTATGCGCTGAGCTGAGTCGCCTTGAGCATCTTTCGCTGCCAAAATCACTTCGGTGGCCTCTTCACCTACTTTTTCCAAAATCTTGTTCAGACCCTTGTCGTGTAGTGAGGCGACATAGGAAGCAGTGGGATCTTGAGTTTTTCGCTGCGCGATTAAATGCGTTAGATCTTCTAGAACGCTCATGAGTCAATAACTCTAATTGATGGAAATGTATTAATCGAAAGAATCCTAGCACTTCGTGGGAAGCTAACTCACCCACCAAATCGCAAAACCGCTAGCGGCGGCAACGGTCAATAAATAGCGTGTCCGCCGGGAGCGCCGTTGTCCCGCCATGATTTGCTCTTGCATAGATTCAATACTCTTTTGCTGGCTAGCGACTTGTTTGCGCAGCCCTATCGTTTGGGTGTCATCTAGCAGTTCAGGCAGTCGATACAGTTCCGCCCAGATTCTTGGGCCTTGTTCGACAAGGGTGTTAAATACTGCCAATGGCCCGAGATGTTCTATCGCCCAGCGGTGCATAAACGGTTCGGCGGTCTCCCAGAGATCGAGTTCGGGATAAAGTTGTCGGCCCAAACCCTCTACATAAAGCAGGGTTTTTTGCAGCAAAACCAGCTGCGGCTGGACTTGCATGCCAAAATCTCTGGCGGTATCCAGAAGCTGGGTCATAAAAGCTGCAAACGATATCTCACCGAGAGGCTTACCAAAGATCGGCTCGCATACCTCACGAATAACTTGCTCGAAAGCATCGGCATCAGTGTCCGCAGGAATCCAGCCCGATCGCAGATGTAAGTTCACAATTTGCCGATAATCTCTGGCAAAGAAGGCGATCAGGTTCTGTGCTATATACGTTTGGTCTGAGCGGTTTAAGCGTCCAATAATCGCGCAGTCTAGTGCTATCCATTTGGGGTCTTGCGGACTGCTGATATCGACAAAAACATTGCCGGGATGCATGTCGGCGTGAAAAAAATTGTGCTCGAATACTTGGGTGAAAAAAGTCTCCACTCCTTTATGCGCAAGTACCTCGAAATCGACTCCTACCGACTTTAAGCGTTCCAGCTCTCCTATAGAGGGCGCGTCAACCCGCTGCATCACCAATAAGTTCATACGGGTGAATTTAGGATAAAGGCGGGGTACCCACAGCAGACTTGAATCAGCGAAGTTGCGCCTCAACTGAATTTGATTGCGTGCTTCCTGGAACATCGAAAGCTCAGTAAGCAGCACGGTGCGTTGATCATCGAGGATTTGGGTCGCATGCAGCTGTCGCAAAAACGGCACTTGTGTTTCTAGCCACGCCGCCACCTCAATAAGGGCCTGCATCTCGGCTTGAATTCGCGCTTCGATATTCGGACGCACTACTTTGATAACCACCGCTTCGCCGGTTTCCAGCCTTGCGCCGTGTACTTGGGCGATGGATGCACTGGCGATGGGTTCGGGATCAATATGCGAAAAATTCGCGAGGGCCTCAGCGCCCAAGGCTTGATGTATCAGCTCGAGAGATACGTTGTTCGGCAGGGGATCGACTCGATCCTGTAGCTTTGCCAGTCCGCGACAGATCTCTGGGCTAAAGATATCTGGACGGGTAGAAAGAAGCTGTCCTAGCTTGATGAATACGGGGCCTCGGGAGGCTAGTGCTGTGGCAAGCTGGTCGGGTAAGTTGCCTCGGGCTGGCAACAATCGTTTTAGTACTGCCAGGATCCATCGACTGCTTGTGTTGGGTAGAAGCTCCGTTGCAAACAGA
>CAJWZG010000036.1 GCA_913049565.1 uncultured Gammaproteobacteria bacterium | reverse complement strand
AGAAACTAATGAGGTGCAAGAAGTACAATTGAATGTTCAGCACATTTCATTCGCAACACAAATTATTGATACTGCCTCAGAGCGAGGCGCTTTCAAAGGCCCCGAACTTTCATCCGTTGGCCAGTTGCGTGATCTCTTTGCAGAATTTGTTAATCAGAACACACCAAATGAAGAACCTGCTGCAGACGCTGTTGAAGAAAAATCTGCTATGTATTTTTGAATTGCGTATTTGCTTAAACTGCGCGTTGAGAGAGGAAATTGATGAAACTCGTAGATCATCTTATCTTCTCCAGCAATGATCACGACGTCGGGGCCACGTTGTTCTGCAATCGTTGGCGCACTAAACGCGGTCAAGCAAAGAAAAATTACGATAAAACAAACCGATCGACAACGCTTGTTGCTGGCTTCTGGTGCTTGCATGGAGAGTATGGCCATAATCGTACCGAATGAATTGCAACATATAGGGAGCACAACGTGGCCAACAATTTAACGCCCCAGCTCACAGAACACCATGCACCCGTTGTTCTGGTTGATGGTTCCTCCTATTTGTTTCGCGCGTTTTATGCCTTGCCAGACCTACGCACCACCAGCGGACACCCAACCGGCGCAATTCGCGGAGTTATTAGTATGTTGAGGCGGCTCGCCAAAGACTATCCAGATAGCCCGTTAGCGGTGGTATTCGACGCGCCGGGTAAAACCTTTCGTGACGATATGTACTCAGAGTACAAAGCAAACCGCAGCGCCATGCCCGATGACTTGCGTGAGCAGATTGCACCCATTCACGAAATGATCAAAGCCATGGGACTACCTCTAGTGAGCATCGCTGGAGTTGAAGCCGACGACGTCATTGGTACCTACGCAGCTCAAGCAACCGCGCTGCAACGACAAACGGTTATTTCCACGGGCGACAAAGATATGGCCCAACTGGTGACACCCTTCGTCACCTTGGTCAATACCATGACAGAAACCACCATGGACGCAGGCGGTGTTAAGGACAAATTTGGCGTGGGCCCTGAGCTCATTGTCGATTACTTGGCGCTTATGGGCGATACCGTCGACAACATACCCGGGGTCCCCAAGGTGGGTCCCAAAACCGCGGCTAAGTGGTTAAACGAGTTTGGCTCACTGGATGAGCTCATGGCACGGGCTGATGAAGTGAAAGGCAAGGTTGGCGAAAACTTGCGTGAATCCCTGGAGCAGTTACCGCTGTCCCGGGCTTTAACGCAGATTAAGTGCGATGTTGAACTTCCGCTCACATTCGAAGATCTCGTGCCTCAACAGGCGGACACGGAATCGTTAGCGCAGTTTTACGGTCAGTTTGAGTTCAAGTCATGGCAGCAGGAGATTGATGATACTGCCGTGCTCCCCGACACGATGGTTCCTGCACCGGCTGCGGCGCCTGCAGTTGAAACCGAATATGAAGTAATTCTCGATGAGGCGCACCTGCAGCAGTGGATAACTTTGCTTGAGGCGCAGGAGTTGATCGCGGTAGATACAGAAACTACTAGCATCGATTACATGAGAGCCGAGTTAGTGGGATTCTCTTTTGCTATAAGCCCGGGTAAGGCGGCATATTTGCCCGTAGCCCACGATTATCCCGGTGCACCAGATCAGGTGAGTTTGGCTGCGGCGTTGCAGGCTTTAAAGCCAGTTCTAGAAAATTCTGCTATTGCCAAGGTGGGTCAAAATCTGAAGTACGATATGAGTGTGTTGGCGCGGTATGGTTTACAGGTCATGGGGCCCCTGCATGACACTATGTTGCAGTCATACGTCCTAAACAGCGTCGCGACTCGTCACAATATGGATGCACTTGCAGCGTTCTATTTAGACAGAAAAACGATCCATTTTGAGGATGTTGCGGGCAAAGGCGCCAAACAGCTCACCTTTAATCAGGTTCCGCTGGAAACGGCCGGAGATTACGCAGCAGAGGACGCTGACGTAACGTTGCAGCTCCATCATTGCCTGTTCCCGCAGTTGCAGGCTCAGTCAGGATTGCTGCATGTGTACAACAATATCGATATGCCATTAGTGCCCATCCTCTCTGAGGTCGAGCGACAAGGCACGCTGGTTGATGGCCGAATGCTCAAACAGCATGGAGCGGAACTGGCGGATCGACTGAATGAGATAACGCAGCAGGTGTGGGTGCTGGCTGACGAGAACTTCAATCTCGACAGTCCAAAGCAACTTCAGAGTATTCTGTATGAAAAGATGGCACTGCCCGTTCTGAAGAAGACTCCGGGAGGCCAGCCGTCCACTGCTGAGGCCGTTCTGATTGATCTGGCTCAAGATTATGAGCTGCCCCAACTGATTTTAACCTATCGCAGCTTAGCCAAGCTTAAATCAACCTATGCCGACAAGTTGCCTTTGGACATTCACCCTGAGACTGGACGGATCCACACCTCCTATCACCAGGCCGTGGCCGCGACCGGTCGCTTGTCATCGTCAGACCCAAACCTGCAAAACATACCTATTCGCAATACCGAGGGACGACGGATCCGCCAAGCTTTTGTGGCCCCGCCGGGTCGCGTAGTGCTGGCAGCGGACTACTCCCAGATTGAATTGCGCATCATGGCTCACCTGTCGGGTGACGCGGGTCTGACTCAGGCATTTGCGCAGAATCAGGACATACATAGAACGACGGCTGCCGAGGTCTTCGGCTTGGCGCCGGATGATGTAGCAGATGAACAAAGACGCAGCGCAAAAGCGATCAACTTTGGTTTGATTTATGGGATGTCGGCGTTTGGATTAGCCAAGCAACTGAACATCTCTCGTGGTCTGGCCGCTGATTACATTGATCGGTATTTTGATCGTTATCCCGGCGTACTTCGATATATGGAAGAAACCAAGGCGATTGCCGCAGAGCAAGGGTTTGTTGAGACTGTCTTTGGGAGGCGCCTTTATTTGCCGGAAATCAATGCTAAAGCGGTGCCTCGGCGTCAGGCCGCAGAGCGCACGGCTATTAATGCACCGATGCAAGGCACGGCTGCAGACATTATCAAGCTAGCCATGATCGCGGTTCAGGAGTGGCTGCCAATCAGCGGACTTGCCGCGGATATGATCTTGCAGGTGCATGACGAACTTGTGTTTGAGGTCGCAGAAAAAGACGTAGACGAATTGAACTTGGGTGTCATTGAGCGTATGTCAGCCGCCGCCGAGCTGAGCGTCCCCTTGGTGGTGGACACGGGTATTGGCGAAAACTGGGATCAAGCACATTGAGCTAGTCAGGCCCAAGTTAGGTTCGCGTCCGTTGTTAACTTGAGCCCAGATCGTCTGTGCTGGGTACGGAGACCGCCGGTGCTTCCGGTTCTTGCAACCAACCCAATAGACGCAGTATGAGCTCTGGTTTGCCGTCGCCTCGCGCCGCTGAAAAACTTTGAAAGGTCGCTGTTGGATGGCACTTATAAAGGCTACGAAGCTGCTGAACCACCTGTTTCTGAGCACTGAAACTCAGTTTGTCTGACTTGTTTAGCAGAACATGGATGGGCAGATCGCTTGCACCTGCCCAGTTCAATAACTCTTTGTCGAAGCTTTGGTTGGGATGCCGAATATCCATCACTAAGACAATAGCTGCGAGGGAATCCCGGTAGGAAAGGAAGTTATTGACGGCTTTTTGCCAATTTTTTTGCGCTTCTTTGCCGGCTTTGGCGTACCCGTAGCCCGGGAGATCCACTAGCCGACCGCCGGTGCGAATGTCAAAAAAATTCATTAACTGGGTACGCCCAGGGGTTTTGCTGACTTTGGCGGTGCGTCGATTGCCAGTTAGCTGGTTCAGTACCGAAGACTTGCCAGCATTGGAGCGACCAGCAAAGGCTACCTCCGACCCGGCGAGGGGTGGGCAGCGTTTTAGGTCAGGAGCGCTGGTTAAAAAGGTTGCTTCCAGACGCTCTGGCGGAGACACATTCTCGGTCATCTTGTATATAATCTCGCAGCTTGGTCGGCGCGCTTGGACGCAAATGATGCTCACAAACTGATTATTCAGTGAGTGCGAAGTCGGGAGTGTATCACCGCTGGCGAAACAACCTTTCAGAAAGCGTCAATAGCAGTCTGTAGGAGCGCTAATAGTTTGATTCCAACCTGAGGTTTCTTACGGGACATCGCGCTAGCAGCGACATCGCGGGTTTTAATCGCAGCCTTCGCTAGAGACTTTTATTGCAATGCTTAACTTGGTCGCGTGCTGTTTGGTGTGAGGCTAGATGAGTACGAGTGAATTAGGGAAAACGTAAATGAGTGTTCGCATAGTTGATGCAAAACGATTAGTTCAGTCCGCATTGTTGTTTGTATTGTCCAGCGCCCTTGGATCACAGGCATATGCTGTGGGTGATGCAGCGGCGGGTAAGGCCCAGTCCATGGTGTGTGCTTCCTGCCACGGTCAAGATGGAGCCACCGCAATAGACTCCTCTTACCCCCAGTTAGCTGGTCAAAACGAGCGCTATTTGGCTCGCCAACTCAACATGTTCCAATCCGGCGAGCGCGACGTGGCACTGATGACTGCGCAACTAATCGGTAAATCAGAGCAAGATTTAGACGACTTGGCGGCCTACTACGCGAGCCTCCCTGCTAAAACAGGCGAAGCGGTGGGTAGCGATGCTGACGTCGAGCTGGCCAAGCGCATTTACAAAGGCGGTATCGCAAAGAAAGGCGTTGCGGCATGCAGCTCATGTCATGGGCCAGGCGGTGCCGGCAATGCACAAGCGGGGTTTCCACGAATTAGTGGGCAGTCGGCCGCCTATACCGCTGCTCAGCTTATCGCTTATCGTGAGGGCGAGCGCAGATCTGATGAAGAATACGGCGGCATGATGCGAGGAGTCTCTAGAGGGCTCTCAGATCGTGAAATAGTGGTCTTGTCAGACTACATCAGCGGCCTAAACTAGGCTCGGTTTCGGACGAAGGATCGGCACATGCGATTTCGAAGAACTCTTACGTGGTCATTTTTGCTAATCCTCAATGCGCTAGTCGCTTCAGCGAGCGCTAGTGAGGCTTTTGTTGAAGGCGTGCATTACGACGTAATCGAGGTTCCCGTGAAGACGGGCTTGGAAGCCGAACAGCCTCGGCAAGTAGAAGTGACCGAAGTCTTTTCCTATTTGTGCGGTCACTGTTACAGCTTTGATCCTTTTTTGCATCAATGGGAACAAACCAAGGCAGAGCAGGCTGTATTCACCCGTGTGCCTGCAGTATTTTCACCTGATTGGGCGTTGATGGCCCAAGCCTTCTATACGGCAGACATTCTGGGAGTGGCGGAGCAGATGCACCCTGCCCTGTTTGAAGCCATTCACGTTCAACCGAGGAATCTTCGTGATGAGGACCAAATGGCGGCATTGTTCAGTGAGTACGCTGAGGTGTCTAAGGATGAATTTAAAAGGGCATTCGACTCGTTTTTTGTTCGTAGTCGAGTAATGCAAGCCGATGCGAAAAGTCGCGCTTTCGGCGTAACAGGCGTACCCACCATGATTGTTAACGGTAAGTACCGTGTGGACGGTAGAATGGCGGGCTCCAATCAAGGCATGCTGGAAGTGGTCGATTTTCTCGTACAGCGAGAGCTAGCAGACAACTAGAACCTAAGCCTCCCAGCCTGGTTTTTGGCGCTGCTTCTTTGTGCTTGCGTGTTTTTTCTTCTTTTCTACCCGGCGTCGTTTCGATGACAAAGTAGGCTTTGTGGCGACTCTCGCCTTCGGGCGAACTTTCGCTTCTGCAATCATCGCCTCTGCGCGCTCAACGGCTTGTTGACGATTTTTTAGCTGCGACCTATGACTGCTTGCCTGAATAACCAGCACACCCTCTTTGCTAATGCGATTCGCTTGCAGTGCCTTAAGTCTTCGCAGGCTATAGCTATCCAGCAGTAATAAACTGACGTCAATACGAAGTTCTACTGCCGTCGATGTTTTATTGACGTGCTGACCACCGGGCCCTGAGCTGTGCACAAAACGAAATTCACAGGCTTGGTCCGGCAGGCTTTTTGAGGTCTTGGCGCTCATCTCTAAAGCCCTGCGCATTACTCTGACTCGTTGATGGGGCTGGCCGGGGCCGCTAACGGGTCCGGCGCGGAGCCAGCTGCAACGGCGAAGGACTCAGTGGCGCATTGCTGGCAGGTCACGTTATCCACGTTTTGAAAAGCGGCAAGATCGGCTACCCAATCGCGGATGCTTACACCATTCGATGCCAACGTGTAAAATTCAGGCCGTCCCAGTACGGTATGACCCGAGCCTCCCGCGATATAGTGACGAAAGTTGTCCACCTCGCGGCGTATGTCGGCTTGGTTCGCTTCGATGGCCTTTTGCAGTGATTGTGTTGTTTGTCCTGATAGGCTCAGAAAGCGCTTTTGTACCGCGTCCTCGGCGTTATCGAACTCGGCAAAAATGATTTCCGGGTGCGCTTTTGCTGCCGCTATGTACAGTGACTCGTACGTCATCGTTGCGCTAACCAGATCACCAAAGCCTTTTTCGCCGGTAATGAAGTTAAACGTGCCCCACTGCTCATGGGGGCGGGCTGAATTGTTGATGGCACGGTAACCGCCAGCTCCGTCGCCAAGTTGCGCGATACGCGCACTTGGATAGCGATCGGCGATTAGTGACGTATACAAAGGTGAGGGCATGGCACCGTCTGATGAGCCAGTAACAAAAATTTGTTCTGGAGACGTGACGTTTGCGTAAGTCCACTGCAGTACGGATTCAACATTGGCGCGACCCTGATGGCGCAGGATCAAGTCAGTTTGTCCGTCCTCCACTGGCGGATAGACGGTGTCACTGGCCCCTATGTGTACGTCACCAGTGCAGTAGGGGGCGAAAACAGTTGTAAAGTCTTTAAATGGGTTTGCCTCGTTATCAAGATTGAAGATGCCGAAATTCGCTCGGCGAATATCGCCGACGCGAATGCTGTAGCTTGGGCTCATCTCTGGGTCGCAGTTTTGTCGGAACCAGCATGCGCCGCCTCCTTGGAGGTAAACCAATAACTTTTCAGGATCACCTGAGCGGATATAGAAAGCGTAAGGCGATCCGTCGGAACAGGTGGTTTTGCCCTCAGGTAAAATTTGCTTCCACTCAACGGTTGGCTGGGTTGTAGCGCTTGTGTTGCTGACTGCGACCATCGTTGAGGTTGCCTGGTCGCTAGCCGGCTGTTCTTGCTGGCATCCAGCGAGCGCTGTTGTTGCGAGGACGGCCGCGAAAAACGCGGTGAATTGTATGGATTGCATAGGTTCCCTAGCTGTTAGTCAGTAGAATAGGGACAAGTATCCCGCCTGCAGGCATATTCGCAAGGCTGAGCCTTGGAAAGCGCATTGCCCGCTATGAACGAAACTTTGGCTGAATTCTGCCAGAAGCGAAAAAGCGAAAAAGCGAAAAAGCGAAAAGGTAAAAAGAAGATGAGCATTTTGGAGCGAACCGAGATTGTTACAAAGTTGCAGTCTTGGCAGCAACTTAAGTTAGAAAGCGCGGCGATATGGCAGTGGGCTTTGCAGTGTGCTGCAGAGCGAACGACTGATGACGAGGTTGTTAAAGCGGTGATGGAAATGCTTTGCGCGATACCTCAAGACTTATGGATAGAAGAAGATGCTGAGGTCATGATCGACGCGTTGAGCAATCCGATAGATCAGGCAGATCTGTCAGTGAATTTACTCTGGAATTATCCCGACATTGTTGATTTGCGTGCCAGACGGCGCAGCTTAGAAGATCACCCACTGTATGGTCCTTACTGTGTCGACTGATCAACGGATCAAACGGGACTGTCGCTGATGGCCGGGGGCGCCAAGCTAGACGAGCTGCTGCGGTTACTAGACTTGGAGCAAATCGAGGAGAATATTTTCAGGGCCCAGCATCCTAAGGGGCGGCAAGGGCGCCTGTATGGTGGCCAGATTATGGCTCAAGCTTTGATGGCTGGTGGCCGAACAGTACCTGCTCAGCTAACGGTGCATTCTCTGCATGGATATTTCCTGCGCCCTGGGGATCCTAAAGTCCCGGCCGTGATCCGCGTTGAGCGCGCTAGAGATGGCAAGTCTTTTGCTACCCGGCGAATCCTTGTGACTCAGCGTGGCGAAGTAATATTCAGTATGGATGCGTCGTTTCAGATCGTTGAATCGGGTCTTGATCATCAGGCGACTATGCCAGCCCTGCAGCCGCCGCCCGAAGAAAAAATTCCCCCAGCGCTGTTTGAGGAACCCTTTGTCACGTGGCGGCATGAGTTCCGGCGTCTACAATCGGACAGCCCCCAACCTCCCGAGCAGTTTGTTTGGTTTAAACCAACGGGCACCGTGCCGAGCGATCCTTTGATTACTGCCTGTTTGCTCGTGTTTGAATCGGACAATGTGTTGATCGGTACAGCCCGGCTACCGCATCGGGGCAGGTTTCAACGCGAGCATATGCAGGTAGCTAGCCTTGATCATGCTATGTGGTTTCACCGACCGCTTGAACTCAACCAATGGCTTTTGTATGCGATTGATTCACCCAGTGCATCGCAAGCCAGAGGTTTTGCTCGAGGAACGATTTTTTCTCGGTCAGGGGAACTACTGGCTTCAACGGTCCAAGAAGGATTGATCCGTTTGCGGCCACCCTCCTCCTAGAGCGAATCCACCAGATTCCGAAGCTTCTCACACTGAGCCGTGCGCTCTGCAGCGTCCTGGCCCGCAAAGCTCACATTTAGGGAGGTAACCCCGGACTCGCGCAAGGCATACAAACGCTCTTTAACGAAACCCTCGGGGCCAATTAGTGAGCTCTTGGCTAGGTAATCTTCTGGAATGGCCTCTTCAGCGGCTTTCTTCTCCCCCGCCAAGTAGAGATCTTGAATGACTTTTGCTTCAGCCTCGTAGCCGCTTTTCGAAAATATATCGTTATAGAAGTTCTTTGAGCGGGCACCCATGCCACCGATATACAAAGCAGCACCAGGGCGAGCGCGATCGCGCAGCGCCTCCATGCCGTCGCCAATAGCGACGCTACCTCCAGCGTACACATCGAGCGGGGCTCGGTCGGTTGCACGTTTTCCGTTGCCTTTTCGTATGGAGTCGCCCCAAACCGCATCCGCCGCTTCAGCGGTGTAAAAGGCGGGTAGCCAGGCATCCGCCAGCTCGGCAGTGGCGGCTACGCTAGCTGGCCCCAAAGACGCAATGGCTATCGGAATATCGGATCGCACAGGGTGATTGATTAGTTTAAGCGGTTTGCCCAAGCCGGTTCCGCGATCTTGTGGTAAGGGGATTTGATAGTGGTCACCCATATGCTGCACTTTTTCGCGTCGCCAAACCTGTCGACATATCTCGATGACCTCTCGGGTGCGAGCGACGGGTGCCGTATAGGGCACGCCGTGGAAACCTTCAATAACTTGAGGCCCTGAAGCGCCTAACCCGAGCATTGCGCGGCCATCTGACAAATAATCTATCCCTGCCGCGGTCATGGCGAGCAGACTGGGGGTGCGGGAATAAATGGGCAAAATACCCGAAGCGATGGTCACTCTTTCGGTTTCAGCCGCTAGATAACCCATGGCGGAGGGCGCATCAAAAGAATAGGCTTCAGGAACCCAAACCACGTCCAAGCCGGCTTTTTCTAACAACTTAACTTCGGCAACTGCTTCTTTGAAGCCACCTGCGTAGTTGATCAAAGTAGAAATTTTCATCGAGGGGCCTCCTATTTTGGTTGCCAGATTATGGCGACTTCGGCATCGTCTGCCCACGTACTTTTGCAACATTCTGTCTACCTAAGGAACCCCCGTTAGATGAGCACCTCCATCGTAAGACTGTCGCTGATTTACGGGTTTTTGTTGTTTTCCATCTTGTGGCCGTCGGCTCACGCAGTCGACTTGGAACCTTTTGTCGCGAAGGCTGTCCCTAATTTGGTGGGATATCTGCAGGTCGATACCATTAACCCACCGGGTAATGAATCCAAAGGAGTGGCCTATTTGGGTCGACTGCTCGACGACGCTGGTATCGCCTACGAAACGGCCGAGTCTACGCCGGGTCGGGGCAACTTGTGGGCAAAGTTATCCGGAACGGCAGATGCTAACGGGCGAAAAGCACCGGGGTTAGTATTACTGCATCATATTGACGTGGTGCCCGCTAATCGCGCCCATTGGGATGTAGACCCACTTTCCGGTCAGGAAGTTGACGGCTATGTTTATGGGCGTGGAGCAATTGATACTAAGGGTTTAGGCGTCGTGCAGCTTCAAGCCTTTCTGGCCTTGGCTGCTAGTGATCAACCACTTAATCGCGATGTGTGGTATTTCGCTACTGCGGATGAAGAGGCAGGCGGTTTTTTTGGCGCGGGATGGTTGGTTGAAAATCGCCCCGAGCTCTTCCGCGATATAGGCTACCTCCTCAATGAGGGAGGCTCCGGCAGGCGCTTTGGGCAAGGAGTCGCCGTCATGGTCGAAGTGACACAGAAAGTGCCGCTTTGGCTGCGCCTCACAGCAACAGGTAACCCCGGCCATGGCTCCGCTCCCCAAGTGACGACCTCTGTAACGCGGTTGGTGCGAGGGTTGGAGCGAATTCGTGAAACCGATTTTCCCGTCAATGTCGTACCTGCTGTAGCGGCAATGTTTGAGGGTCTCGCGCCCTATCAGAATGAAGCCAATCGCGGTCGGTATGCGAGTATTGCTGACGCCGCAACTGACTCAAACTATTTGCTCGGACTGCGATTACAGAACCCCAGTGCTCACGCATTACTTCGTAATACCTGCTCGATTACACGGCTGTCGGGTAGCAGCAAGATCAATGTTGTGCCAGCGGAGGCTTCGGCTGAACTAGATTGCCGTCTGTTACCCGACCAAAACCCGGAACGGTTTTTGAGCGAACTTGAGCAGATCATTAATGATGACCAAATCGTCATAGAAAAAATCATGGGCTTTACGCCAGCGACTAGTCGAACCGACACAGCGCTATTCAAAGTGATTGAAGACGTCTCAGAGCAGTTCCACGACGCACAAGTTGTCCCCACGGTTGCAGGCGGTTTTACCGATTCGCACTTTTTTCGCGACTTGGGCATTACCAGCTACGGATACTCGCCTTTCCTGTTCGCGCAATCAGAGTTCACCGGTGTACATGGCAATAACGAGCGAATCAGCGTCGAGAACATCAATCAAGGCGTAAAGACTTACTATCAAGTGCTGAGCGAATTTGTGCTCAGCCGCTAGTACAGCCGTGACCGCAAGTTTTAAGCGCCGTTGAATACAGGGAAACCTATGAAGACTATAAAAAGTGACTACGACTTTTCGCCCATGCACCAACGCATGCAGTTTTATGTGGACGAGAACATTCTCTCTTGTTGTGCATCGGTAGTGTTGAAGGGGACGGATCTGGTTGATTACAAAACCTTTGGATACATGGACATTGAGTCTAAAGTTGCGCTTCGCGAAGACGCAATTTATCGAATGTATTCGAACACCAAACTAGTGACGTCTGTTGCGCTAATGATGCTGCATGAGGAAAAGGCCTTTGACCTGGACGATCCGCTCGCCAAATTCATTCCTGAATTCGATAACGCGACCGTGCTTAAGCCCGAGGCTACAAATTCAACGGATACAGTTGCGGCGACGAATATGATCAGTATCCGCCATCTACTCAGCCACAGTGCCGGTCTGAGCTATGGGTTTATCGAACCTACTTCGGTAATTGATCAGGCATACCTAAATGCGGGCATTAATGTTTTATCGGAAGCAGACCTGACTCTTGAGGAGTTTTGCGGGCGAATTGCTCAATTGCCCTTGGCTTTCCAGCCAGGATCCAGCTGGCGTTACTCAGTTGCAACAGATGTTTGCGCCCGGCTGGTCGAAGTGCTCTCCGGACAAAGATTCGATGAATATCTGCGCGACCGCCTGTTCGGTCCGCTGGGGATGGTGGATACAGATTTTTGGGTGCCTGAAGAAAAATCTCATCGGTTTGTCACCATGTACTCTCCAGAAGATCTGTTTAGTCCGATGAAACCCGGCATGAATAAGGCAGATGACTCGCACTCGGGTCAGTACAATCAGCCGCGTGCATTGCTTAGCGGTGGCGGCGGTTTAGTCTCGACCGTTGCTGATTACTCTTCATTTTTGCGAATGATTGTAAATGGTGGCGAATGGGCGGGAGTCAGAATTTTGCAACCCGAAACACTGCAACTGATGCGCAGTAATCAATTGGCCGATGGAGTTAACGTCGCGTTCCCTATGTGGGCGATGCCGGGAACAGTGTTCGGTTTGGGTTTTGCACTTAAGAATGAGTTGCAGCCAGACGATCCGAAAGCTGCTTTGGGCGAATATCACTGGGGTGGTATGGCAGGCACCCATAGCTGGATGGCGCCAGCTGCGGATCTCACAGGGTTTTGTTTGACGCAGCGTATGCCGGGTTTTTGGCATCCGTTCAGTCACGAGTTTAAAACGATGGTTTACGACATCGCCGGTTAGCAGTCTCTGGGCTTGCTGAACAGCAAAAGACAACGGGAACAATTATGGCAGAAGATTCTCCAAGCACTGATTTAGCCAAGCCAAAGACAGGCTTAAGTTGGCTATTCAAAGCGGCCACTTGGGCCATTACTTTGTCCTGCTTTTACCTTGTGTTTATGCGCACCGAGGCCACTGCTGCTAGAGAGGGCCTTACTGTGGGGGCCTATTTGCTGCGCTTCTTTGCCGACGCGGATTGGACGTTGTGGCTGATGGTTATGGTCCCGTATTCACTGTTCTTTTTTAGCGTTGACTCTCATGCCAGCTGGCGAGCTATTCGTTGGTTCAACGCGCCCCAGTTAAAACTGGTTCAAGTGCTGCCGATCCGAGCTAGCGCCTATATTTTGTCCTTGGTTAACGAACAAGTGGGTAAGGGCGCGATGTCTTTGTATCTAGCAAAGCGCCATGAGGTGCCAGGTTGGCAGGCCCTATCGACCATGGTGATGCTGGGATTAATGGAGATCTATCAGCTGCTGTTTTTCTCTGGAATTGGCGTTCTTCTTTACTATGATTTGGTGCAGGAGGCCTCCAGTCAGATCCGTCTCGATTTGATTTTGCCTGCAGTATTTGCGGGTGCACTCTGTTATCTGCCCATCCACATACTTTTTTTCCGGGGTACGTTTGGAACGTTTCCAAAAATTAGAGATGTGCAGATTTTCCGAGCATTCAGAGAAGCACGGCCCATTCATTACCTGTTGCTGCTGCTATTTAAAGCCCCGAACCTGTTAGGCGCGGTACTGGTTTACACCTTTGCGCTGCAACTGTTTAACGTCGATGTTGGCTTTGGTCAGATGTTGGCTTTTCTCCCCGTCATCTTCCTTGCGGCAGCGTTGCCCTTGCCCTTTCATGCCGGGGCGCTGTTGCTTTGGACAGTATTGTTCCCTGAGTTTCCCGAGGTCGGCGTCTTTAGCCTCATCATGCACACGTTTTTTGTATTGTTTAATGCGGCCATTGGCGTGGTGTTCTTGCCCAAGGCTAACGCTGAACTGTTTGATAAAGAGAGAGCTTAGAAGCCTCTAGCGCTAAGTAATTTTTGCAGCGATGGCATGCACCAGTCGATCAAGCATTGATGCTAGGGAGCTTGCTACCAAAAGCCATGCAGCGACGTAAACGATTTGGTCTAGTTGGATTAGCAGGGATATGCCGGTAGGCCATGGCGTTTCGCTTGTAGACAGGAGAGAAGCGAACGCCTGACAGCCGATAGTGGTACTAACTAATATGTAATATCCCACGCCATTGTATTTACCCAGCTTGCTGGTTCTGAGCGCTTGACCTTGTAACACTCGGGAGTCTGCTGCGTACTGAATGAAAGCGAGTGCGATTAAAGGGCAAAGCCAGAAGGTGATAAGCCCGTGTTGCGCCAGCGCCCAAGACGCAGCGCTGACAAGAGCGGCGTCTGTTGCATGATCAAAGAAACCACCGGCAGCTGAATCGCTGCCTTGTGAACGGGCGACTTTGCCATCGTAAACGTCGGTCACCACTGCGATGATAAGGCAACCAACCGCCAGCCACCAACGCATTTGCAGAATGCACCAAAGTAAAATTGGGGCGCTGCACAGTCTCGCAGCGGTGAGTGCATTGGCAAGGTTGAAGAGTTTGAGCTTATGAGGATGAGTGGGTTGAGTATGAACGTCGTCGTCTGGGTTCATGGTACAACTCGTTAGCTCGCTTTTGGCTTTAGTTTACATGAGTTTTGGTTCGTTAGTGATGAAGCGCTACGGGGTTAGAGCCCGAAGATGATAAAACGCGCCATCATTGGTCGCTAAGGTTTCCGGATCCATATCGTACTTGGCGATGAATTTTTCGCCGAGCGTATTGCTAAGTTCAGCATCAACGACTCGCACTGCCAGTGCCGGATAGAGCTTTCCCTCAACATCAAGAGTTACATGGGGATTTGCCTCTATATTACGTGCCCACTGATTGGATCGCTTGGAGGCCCCAACAAAAAAATCCTCGCCGATACCAACACCCCAGATTGTGACGGAATAGGGGTTGTCAGGGTTGGTCTCCAGGAGCACATTTTCAATGTCCTCAACGTACGACCAATCTGACGGCCATGGGTTATGGACGCCCTGCAATTCGCCTCCTGGGATCGGACCTAGTGGAGCGCCACATGAGCTCAGCAGTACAGCACCCACAACCCACAATGGCGTTCGAGCTAAGGAATTTGTAAAGAGTGTTTGCATGAACGGCGGCCCAGTTCTCAACGGACAAAGCATAGCGCATAAATCAATGTATTATTTGTCCTCCGAAGACGGATCGTATGTGTCCAAGCGCTGGTGAAGAACGATGTCAGAAGAACAATTGAGCGATGTAGAGCAGCAGGAAGAAGAGAAGCAGCCGGAACGTTGGTTCATTACGGGAGCGAACGGTAACCTTGGGCAGCGTCTGATCAAAGCGTTGCTGGCAGAGGGCGCTATCGTAACCGCGGTAGTGCGGAGCCTGCGAGCGGAGCAAGCGTTATCGCAAGCAATGGGGTCTAGTCCCCGTCTTCAAATCGAAGTGATCGACTATTCGGAAACAATCCTATTGGGGCAAGCAGCCTATGGTGCCCAATATGCGGTGCATCTGGTTGGCATCTTAAAAGCGACGAAAGAGGCAACGTACGCATTGGCGCACGAGGCGAGCTGCACGGCGCTCGCTCGTGCACTGGAAGGCACGTCAGTAGAGCATATTACTTATCTCTCAATCCTTGGCGCTAATCCCGGTTCTGATAACGCATGTTTAGCGTCAAAAGGCAGAGCAGAACGTATCTTTTACCGTCGGTCGGTGCCTGCCTGCACATTGCGCATACCTATGGTGCTCGGGGAGGGTGACTACACTAGTGAAATGCTAGCAAAGCGGGCGAGCTTACCCAGTTCGGTAACCTTTCGTTCGAGTAGTTTGGAGCAGCCAATTTATGCGGTCGATGTTGTTGAAGCGATCTGCGCTGCCGCGCGACTGGGCTTAGACGGAGGGCTGAATCTTGCTGGGCCGGAAAGTCTTACGCGTGCCCAACTGTATCAGCGCGCGGCAACTATCCTTGGTAACACCACGCGGGTTAGGTCCATTCCGATGTTTGTTGGGTACACGATTGCGTGGTTTTTGGAACGGTTTATGTCTGAACCCCCGGTGACGCGAGCGATGCTCGGTGTGCTGGATCACGACGACGATTTGGATGTTTCCAAGGCGCTTCGATTTTTAGAGATGGAAAAGTTGACCGATCTAGACTCCATGCTGAGGAAAGTGCTCGCCGAGTCGTGATCAGCTCGTTAATGCCCAGAATAGCCAAGCGTTAGGCCTTTAGAGCTTTCGCCAGAAAAGGCAGGCTGTTGTCCAGCCGGTAATCGATACCGGAATGCGTGCCGGAAAACTCCTCATAACGGTGATTGATACCGTACTTTTGCAGCTCCAACGAGAGTTGTCGCGAGCCGAAGTGAATGTGGAACTGATCCCGCCAACCGCAATCGATATAGATACCGCGAAGTTTGGCCAAACGCTGACGATTGGCCCGGATCATCCTGACGGGGTCGTGTTTTATCCACGCTTGCCAACGCTTCGCTATACGCTCACCAGTGTTGAGATCATAAGGCAAATAAAAACCGTTAGCGGCGCTTGGGTCAGCATCGTAGGTCGCGGCCATGGCGATCAGCATGAGCGACATAATGTCTGCACCGGTGAGTGGCTTCTCCCCGTTCACGGGATTACTGGCGACATAATCCAAAAAGCGTTTTACGCGACCATCATCCAGGCCCGGATTCGCTTGCCGCTTAACTGTTTGCTGTCCCGATTTCAGCGGCGGGTCGGAAAAATTTTGCAGATGGGTCAGAGCAGCTGGCCACTGGGATCCATAGACAAAATCAAA